>NZ_JBFODS010000058.1:0-102800 GCF_040908445.1 Aeromonas sp. R10-2
GTGCTGGGCAAGCAAGGCACAGGTGCACTGGTCACCCTGGTGGAGCGCAAGAGCCGGCTCTATCTGGTCAAGCGGGTCGCGAGCAAACAGGCTGGGGTGGTGCGGGATGCGATAATCGAGATGTTAACGCCCTACATCGAGCAGGTGCATACCATCACCTTTGACAACGGCGGCGAGTTTGCCGAACACAAGGCGATAGAGGAAGCGCTGGGTGCCGAGACTTACTTTGCGCACCCTTACTCTTCGTGGGAGCGCGGTCTGAACGAGAACAGCAATGGGCTGTTGAGGCAGTTTATCCCAAAGGGAACAGACCTGAGAGAGGTCACGGACGAGGATGTCAGGAGAGCGGAGCAGTGGCTCAACCTACGACCTCGGAAATGTCTCGGATTCAGGCAGCCTGTCAAGGTATTCGAAGAGTACCGTCAGGCGGCATAGGCGAGTGTCGCACTTCGAAGTTGAATTCGCGTTTTACTATCCAGTAAGAAGGCGCACGGTATATGACAGATTTTACCATTTCTAATTCAGCTAATGCAGCTGCAAGCTCTTTTTTAAGCCGTTCTTTTTCTTCTTGCTGACTAAGTAACTCCTCACGAATATAAAACAGTGTATCCTGAACATCACCCAACTTTTCGATTGATGCTTGGATTTTCTCCGACACCTCAGAATCAACTTTGGCATCTAAAACCAATTTACCAATATCTTTTATACTTTTAATTGCGGTGTAGGCACTTGTTATCGCTGTAATATCCACAAACCCTCCAGAGCTAATGACAATAAAACATTGCAGTAAACTTCAACATACTGTTACGCCATAAATCCTATCGATTTTCAGCCAGCATATCAAAAAATCTATCGCTTACATATTTACATTAAAAACACATCATACGAATCCTCGATTAGATAGATGAATACTTTTCTCTATGAGCAAATTAGGGTCTCTCAGCCTAAAAAGCGGGCCAATGGCCCGCTTGTTTATATTTCACTCACCCTATCCTCACACCGGCGGATGGAAATGGCTGGCCTCGCGGGTAGCCATCTCCTCGTAGGTGGCCCACTTCTGCCACGCCACTTTTTGCGCCACCTGCATCAGCCGTTCGGCCTCCTCCGGATGGCTCTGGGCCAGCACCCGATAACGGGTCTCCTCCTGCCGATATTCAGCGAGGGGAATGGAGGGGCGCAGGCTGTCGAGGCTGAAGGGGTTCTGCCCCGCACTGCGCAATACCGGGTTGTAGCGCATCAGCGGCCAGTGACCAGAGGCCACGGCCCGTTTTTGCTGGGTCAAACCAAACTCCATATCGATGCCATGAGCGATGCAGTGGCTGTAGGCGATGATAAGCGACGGCCCCGGATAGGCCTCCGCCTCACGCAAGGCCTGCAGCGCCTGCTGCGGGTTGGCACCAAAGGCGATGCGGGCAACATAGACGTTGCCGTAGGAGATGGCTTGCAACGCCACATCCTTCTTGGCCAGCGTCTTGCCTCCCGCCGCGAACTTGGCGACGGCGCCGAGCGGGGTCGATTTCGACATCTGGCCGCCGGTGTTGGAGTAGACCTCGGTATCCATCACCAGCACGTTCACATCGCGGCCGGAGGCGAGCACATGATCGAGCCCCGCCGAGCCGATATCATAGGCCCAGCCATCGCCGCCGATGATCCAGACCGAGCGGCGCACCAGTTGATCGATAAGCGATAGCAGCTCACGGGCCTTGCCGGACTTCACCTCTTCCAGCCGCTCGCGCACTTGCGCGACCCGGGTGCGCTGGGCGCGGATCTCCGACTCCAGCCGTTGCGGGGCGTTGATAAGCGACTCGACCAATGCCTCCCCCAGCTCCCCCTTCATCGCTTCAAGGGCCGCCACCGCCTGCCCGTGATGCTGATCGGCGGTGAGACGAAAACCAAAGCCAAACTCGGCGTTGTCCTCGAACAGGGAGTTCGACCAGGCCGGCCCCTTCCCTTCGCCGTTCTTGGCCCACGGGGTAGTCGGCAGGTTGCCGCCGTAGATGGAGGAGCAACCGGTGGCGTTGGCCACCAGCATGCGATCGCCAAACAGCTGGGTCAGCAGCTTGAGATACGGAGTCTCGCCACAACCGGCGCAGGCGCCGGAGAACTCGAACAGGGGTTCGAGGAACTGGGCACCGCGCACGGTGGAGAAATCCACCCGCTCGCGGGCAGGCCACGGCAGGCTCTCGAACCAGCGCAGCGCCTGTTTCTGGCCTGCCAGATGGGGCGCCTTGTCCATCATGGCGATGGCGCGCTCGCCTTCATGGCTTTCATCCGCTCCAGCCCGTACCGGACAGGCCTGCACGCACTGGCCACAACCGGTGCAATCTTCCGGATAGAGCTGCAATGTGTAGCGGCTATCGGGGAAGCCCTTGGCGGTGACGGGCACCGACTGAGCGGCCTCGGGGGCGGTCGCCAGCCAGTCCTGATGGTAGAACTTGGCCCGCAGCGCCGCGTGGGGGCAGACAAAGACGCAGTTGCCGCACTGGATGCAGATATCGGAGTGCCAGATCGGGATCTCGCGGGCGATATCCCGCTTCTCGAAGCGGCTGGTGGCGGTGGGATAAGTACCATCCACCGGCAGCATGGAGACAGGGATCAAATCACCACGCCCCGCCAACATCTCGCCTGTGACCCGTTGGACAAACTCGCTGCCACCCGGTGCCAGTGGCAGCGGATAGTCGCTGATCTGCTCGTCACCGGCCGGGATCGCCACCTTGCTCAAGTGAGCCAGGGTATCGTCCACCGCCGCGAAGTTGCGCGCCACCACCTCGGGCCCCTTGCGGGCATAACTCTTCTCGATGCTCTCCTTGATCAGCGCAATAGCCTCGTCCCGTGGCAACACCCCTGCCAGCGCGAAGAAGCAGGTCTGCATAATGGTGTTGATGCGATTGCCCATGCCGTTTTGCTCGGCCACCCGATCCCCATCGATGCAGTAGAGCTGGATATTGAGGGCGCGAATACGGGCGCGCAGCCGCTCGGGCAGCTGACCCCACACCTTGTCCGCCTCATAGGGGGCATTGAGCAGCAGGGTCGCCCCTTCGGCGGCGTGTTCCAGCAGATCCACCGACTCGACAAAGCCCCACTGGTGGCAGCCGATAAAGCTCGCCTGCTCGATAAGCCAGGGGGCATCGATGGGCTCGGGGCCAAAGCGCAGGTGGGAGACGGTGCGCGAGCCCGACTTCTTGGAGTCGTAGACGAAGTAGCCCTGAGCGTGGAACCCCTCCAGCTCGCCGATGATCTTGATGCTGTTCTTGTTGGCGCCCACCGTGCCGTCGGCACCGAGGCCGAAGAAGAGCGCCCGTACCCGACTGGCGGGCTCCAGATCGCCGATAGGGTGCCAGGCCAGACTGAGGCCCGACACGTCATCGACGATCCCTACGGTAAAGCGCGGGCGCGGCGCATCACAGGCCAGCTCCTCGAACACCGCCGCGCACATGGCGGGGGTGAACTCTTTGGAAGAGAGGCCGTAACGGCCGCCACTGAGCCACGGCAGCCGCTTGATCAGGCCGCGCTGCAAGCCATCAATTAGCGCGCTCTGCACATCCAGCAGCAGCGGCTCGCCGCCCGCCCCCGGCTCCTTGGTGCGATCCAGCACCGCCATGCGCCGCACGCTCTGCGGTAGCGCATCGAGCAGCGCCTGTACCGGGAAGGGGCGATAGAGGCGCACAACCAAGACCCCGGTCTTGCGATCCTGCCGGTTGAGCCAATCCACTGTAGTGCGGGCGGTGGCCGCCCCCGAGCCCATCAGCACGATGACGTCGGTGGCATCGGGCGCACCGTGGTACTCCACCAACCGGTAGTGACGACCGGTCAGCTCGCCGAGGTTGTCCATGCACTGCTGCACCCGCGCTGGTACCGCCTCGTAGAAGGGGTTGACGCTCTCGCGGGACTGGAAATAGGTATCCGGATTCTGGGCGGTGCCACGCATCACCGGATGATCCGGGTTGAGGGCCCGCGCGCGGTGGGCGCGCACCCAGTCGTTGTCGATAAGGGCGCGAATCTCATCCCGATGCAGGGCGGTGATCTTGTTCACCTCGTGGGAGGTGCGAAAGCCGTCGAAGAAGTGGATAAAGGGCACCCGGCACTGCAGGGTGACGCTATGGGCAACCAAGGCCAGGTCCTGCGCCTCCTGCACCGAACCGGAGGCAAGCATGGCAAAACCGGTGCTGCGCGCCGCCATCACATCCTGATGGTCGCCAAAAATCGACAGCCCCTGCGCCGCCAAGGAGCGGGCCGCCACATGGAACACCGCCGAGGTCAATTCACCGGCGATCTTGTACATGTTGGGCAGCATCAGCATCAGCCCCTGACTGGCGGTGAAGGTGGTGGCGAGCGCCCCCGCCTGCAGGGCGCCGTGTACCGTACCGGCAGCCCCCCCCTCACTCTGCATCTCCACTACGGTGGGGATGTTGCCCCACAGGTTGGTTTGCCCCTCCGCCGCCCAGGCATCGGCCAGTTCGGCCATGGTCGAGCTCGGAGTAATGGGGTAGATGGCACACACTTCGCTCAGCTGGTAGGCCACCCGGGCCGCGGCTTCGTTGCCATCGACCATGATCAGTTCATGTTTCATTGGGACTCCTCCGGTTGGCGCAGCTCGATGGCGTGACAAGGGCACTGGTCGTGACAGGCACCGCAGCCGGTGCAGCGCTCGGCATCCACCTGATAGCCTTTGCCCGGCCCCAACTTGGCGATGGCCTGTTCGGGGCAGCTGCCATAGCAGCCGTCGCACTCGAAGCAGTTGCCGCAGGAGTAGCAACGCGCCGCCTCGTAACGGGCGGCCACCTCATCCAGCCCGCCGATGATCTCGCCAAAATCATCCCGCGCCCACGCCGGTTTGACCGGCTGACTGCTGGCGGGCGCGTGGGTCTGGAACCAGAGCTGCAACTGCTCCGGCCCTACCAGCGGGTAGGAGAGCATCTTCTGGTAGTGACGACCGCGCAGCCAGGCATCCATATGGCGCGCCGCCTTCTTGCCATGGCCGGTGGCGATGGTGACGGTGCGCTCGGAGGGCACCATGTCGCCGCCCGCAAACAGACCCGGCACATCCGTCATCAGGTTGCCCGCCACCTGCACCACTCCCTCCTTGTTGACCCGCACGCCGGGAATACTCTCCAGCACGCTCAAGTCCACCTCTTGGCCCAGCGCCAGAATAAGGGAGTCCGCTTCGAGGGTTTCAAACTTGCCGGTGGGCACCGGCTTGCCCTCGGCATCCAGCGCCATCACCTCCACTTCGATATTGGTGCTATCGAGCTGGCGGATGCTGCGCAGCCAGTTGATCTTGATCCCCTCCTCCTCGGCCTCGTCGGCTTCAAAGGCGTGGGCAGGCATATGATCCCGGTCGCGGCGGTAGATAATCATTGCCTCTTCCACCCCAAGGCGACGAGCAGTGCGGGCTGCGTCCATGGCGGTGTTGCCACCCCCATAAATCGCTACCCGCCGTCCCAGTTTGGGTGGCGGCAAGCCCTGCTCTTCGGCCAGACTGGCCTGTTCGAGGAAGCTCACCGCATCGAGGATCTTGCCCGCTTCCCGGGCCGGAATATCGACCCGCTTGGCCAGATGGGCGCCGATGGCCATAAAGACGGCATCAAAGCCCCCCTCGTCGCGC
Source organism: Aeromonas sp. R10-2 (assembly GCF_040908445.1). Lineage (NCBI taxonomy): Bacteria > Pseudomonadati > Pseudomonadota > Gammaproteobacteria > Aeromonadales > Aeromonadaceae > Aeromonas > Aeromonas sp. R10-2. The sequence continues at coordinate 5,606 of NZ_JBFODS010000058.1, forward strand.
TCGCGCAGCACATCCTCCACCTTGTGGTTGAGGGTCAGGGTCACCCCGGCCGCCACGATGCGGGCTACCTCCCGATCCAGCACGTCGCGGGGCAGACGGTAGGCGGGAATGCCAAAACGCAGCATGCCGCCAGCAAGCGGCCCGGCTTCGCGGATCTCCACCTGATGACCGAACCGGTTGAGGTGCCAGGCGCAGGAGAGACCGGAGGGGCCGGCGCCGATCACCAGCACCTTCTTGCCGCTGGCAGGGGCAGGTGGCGCAGGCTGCCAACCACGGGCCAGCGCTTCGTCGCCGAGGAAACGCTCGATGGCGTGGATGGAGACGGATTCATCCACCTGACCGCGGTTGCAGGCGCTCTCGCAGGGGTGGTAGCAGACCCGGCCATGAATGGCGGGCAAGGGGTTCTCTTCGATCAGGGTCTGCCAGGCCGCCTCAAAACGGCCGGCCTGCGCCAAAGAGAGCCAGGCCTGGATATTTTCTCCGGCCGGGCAGGCATGATTGCAGGGTGGCAGGGCCGGCCGCCAGACGGGTAGCCGGGTACGCACCGGGCCTGTTCCCGTTTTCAGGGAGAGATCCGGCAATGGGGTCATGTCCAGTTGTTTGCTCATACATTGCTTTCTTCTTTTTGTGTGACAGGCCCCACCCGATGGCGCTTGATACCGTGTAGCCGAAGCTGACGGTGGCCGGATGGGGAAGAAGCGAAAGCGTTAGAAACTGGGAACTGAGTCGATAATGGCCGCTTTTTTGTACTGATTAGCGAATCAGGATCAAAAAATGTTGCACTTTATGGTTCATAGAGACCAGAACGTGACTCAAGTAACATCTTCTCCAGCTGACCGCTGGCTTTCAGTTTGGCGAGCCCCCGATTGAAGGTTTTGATCAGTTCGTCAGCGTTGGCGCGCTTGCGACTGATCAGCAGGTGACCTTCAACTTTCATCACGGGTTTTGAATGGGTTGCAAAGAGATCGACCGTGCTGGCCGGGTAGAACTGACGCAGGGAGTAGTAGCCGACATCTATGTTCTCCAGGGTCAGGTCGGCGCGGCCGGAGAGCAGCAGATCGAAGCTCTGGCGCAGCCGGGTGACGAACTGCACCTGCAGCGGCACCTGCGCGATAGCTGCAAAAAAATCTGCATTGTAGGTATAGCCACTGACCGCAGCCAGCTTGCGATCCGCCAGATCCTGATAGCCACGCCATTCCAGCGGATCGGACTTGAGATAGAACCAGACGTAGGTTTCGCTCAGGATGGGATCGCTGTAGAGATGGGTTTTGCGCCGCTCGCTCGACTCATACCAGTGGACAGTGCCATCCACCAAGCCCTCCTCCGACAAGCGAAAGGCCCGCTTCCAGGGAAGAAACTGGAACTTGACGCTCACCCCTTCACTCTTGAATGCCTCGCTCACTACATGGGGGATCAGCCCCTGATATTTCAGCGTCTCGGAGCAGTAAGGGGGATACTCTCCCGTGGTCAGGGTCAGCTCCTGCGCCCAGAGCCCGTGGCAAAAAAGGCTCCCCGCCAGCAACCAGCTTATTTTCATCCCGATGCCCTCTTGTTCTGTTTTCCCAACTATAGACCGCCCCCTTGAAAGGATTGCCGGATCGTCGGGGAACCGTTATGTTCCCCTTTTTCTAGGCGATCGCGCCGCGTCACAAGGATATGAAGATGCCCAGGCTAGACAGCATTCACCTCTACCCCATCAAATCGACTGCAGGTATGCCGCTGGCTCGCGCCCGGGTGACCGAAGAGGGACTGGCAGGGGATCGCCGCTACATGGTGGTCAAACCGGACGGCACCTTTATCACCGCCCGAACCCATCCCCAACTGCAACAGGTCGTGGCCACCCCCATCGAAGGGGGCTTGCAACTGCGCTATCCGGGCTTTGAACCGCTCATCCTGCAAGAGACCGACTTCAGCCGCACCCCGCAAGCTACCGGAGTCTGGAGCGACCGTTTCACCGCCCTGCACACCGACCCCAAAGCCGATGGCTGGCTAAGCCGGGTGGCAGGGGAACCAGTGCAACTGCTCTGGCTGGGTGAAACCTCGGATCGCTTTCGTGAAAAGACCGGCACCCGGGTCAGCTTTGCCGACGGTTATCCGCTGCTGCTGATAAGCCAGGCTTCCCTTGAGGATCTCAATCTGCGCTCCGATGCCCTGCACCAGATGAGCCAGTTCCGCACCAATCTGGTGGCAAGCAACACCCAGCCCTTCGAGGAGGACAGCTGGATGCGCATCCGCATCGGCGAAGTGGAATTCAAGGTGGTCAAGCCCTGCAGCCGCTGCATCATGACCACGGTGGAAGCAGGCACCGATCGCTTCAACGCCCTGAAAGAGCCGCTGGCCACCCTCACCCGCTACCGCCGTGGCGAGGATGGCGAGGTCTACTTCGGCCAGAATCTGGTGGCGCTGAACGAGGGATGGATTGAGACAGGCAGCGAGATCGAGGTGCTGGAACGCACAAGACCGTTGGTCTATCCCGCCGCCGCACCGAAGAAGCGGGAGCTGATCTGCGTGGCCCGCGAACCGCTGGCGCGGGATCTGGAGACCTTCTGGTTCGAGGCGACCGATGGCGAGCCCTTGCCCGACTACCTGCCCGGCCAGCATCTGCCCATCAGTCTCGATATCAAAAACGAACGGATCCTGCGGCGCTATACCCTGAGCTCCACGCCGGATCACCCGGAGCGTTACGGCATCAGCGTCAAAAAGGTGGAGGGTGGCCGCATCTCCCACTGGCTGCACCAGCAGTTGCAGGTGGGCGACCGGCTGCTGGCCGCCAACCCCGCAGGCGAGTTTCACCTAGGCCGCGAGCGCAACCTCCTGTTGCTCTCCGCAGGCTCCGGCGTCACCCCCATGCTGGCGATAGCCCGCACCCTGGCGCTACGCGGGGAGCTGGAAGAGGTTCACTTTATGCACCTGTGCCGCAGCGAAGCGGACATTCCCGCCGCCAGCGAACTGCACGCCATGGCGCAGCAGGGGATGACCCTCACCATTATCCTGAGCCAGCCGGACAATCACTGGCAGGGGCTGCAAGGGCGACTCAATGATGAGCATCTGCAACTGGTCAAAGGGCTGGCCGAAAAAGAGGTCTTTATCTGTGGCCCCCACGGCTTTATGGCCGATGCTGCCGCCAAAGTTGCGGCCCTCCGCGTTCCGGCCGCGCGGATCAAACAGGAGAGTTTTGGCAGCGCCATTCTCTCGGTGGCCCGCCCCCATCAGGCGGTACAACTGCGTATCGGCGCCCAAGCCTTTACCGGCAACAATCAGGGCACTGTGCTGGATCAGGCCAACAAGCAAGGTGTAGAGCTGCCGTGGAGCTGCCGCGCCGGCATCTGCGGCAGTTGCAAACAGACGCTGCTCTCGGGCGAGGTGGATCACCCCGACGCCCCCGCCATCACCGCCGCCGAGCGGGCAGAGGGCAAGATCCTTGCCTGCTGCGCCGTGCCGCTCTCCGACCTTGAAATCCTATGATCGGGTGATCGGGCCGCATTAACTCACGCCCCCCAGATGACCGGGGAATTGACCCCGGTCATCTTTATCCACACTTGTTCACCTGATCCGCCCTTAATTTGTCCCCACCGCCTTCATCAGTGAGTTTCCCTTCCTATACTCTCAGAGCAAAAAGCCTTGCCAGCCATTGACTTGGCGATGCTCCATACGACACTCAGCCATAGGGAAAGGACGCCCATACCATGGAACAGAACAAGCCCGCCTTTCAGCTCAACCTGCTGCTATCCGTCATCACCCTGATCCTGCTGTCACTGGTGTTTTTCGCCTACAGCTGGGCGGGTAAACAACTGGAAGAGAGTTATCGACAACAATATGTCTCCTACCTGCTGGCCGACGAACTGCGCCAATCCTCCGATGATCTGACCCGACTCGGGCGCACCTATGTCATCACCAAGGATCCAGCCTACGAGCAGCAGTACATGCGGATCCTGGCCATTCGCAACGGCGAACAGACGAGACCGGATGGCTACAATCGTATCTACTGGGACTTTGTCGCCGCCAACGGCCAGAATCCCCGCCCCGACAGCAATGTTCGCCGTGGCCTGATCGACCTGATGAAGGATGCCGGTTTCACCGACGGTGAGCTCGCCAAACTGAACGAGGCCAAAAACAACTCGGATGCGCTGGTCAACACCGAGGTCGCCGCCTTCAAGCTGGTACAGCAGAGCGATGGCGACCTGGTTGCCAACCAGCAAAAAGCCATCGCCATGATGCATGACAAGGCCTATCACCAGAACAAGGGGCGCATCATGTCCCCCATCGATGACTTCTACGTGATGATGGAGCAGCGCAACCATGAGGCAGTCGAGAGCGCCATCGCCAATACCGACATGCTGCGCTATCTCTTTATCGCCCTCGGTCTGGTGTTGATGTTCTTCCTCTGGCGCACCTATCGCTCCCTGCTCGATCTGGTGGGCACCTCGGTCGAACAGCTCAAGACCGATCTCCATATGATGGCAGAAGGGGACTTCTCGCGCCCCATCAAGGTGCCGCCAGGATCGAAAGAGAGCCTGATCGGCCTGCTCGGCGGTATGCAGACCACACTCAAGGGGATCATCGCCAAGGTCTCCCACTCCACCGAGGAGCTGTCCCACTCTGCTGACAGCATCGCCCAGATCGCCGAGCAGACCGCCCAGTTTGCCACCGATCAGCAAACCAGCACCCAGACCATGGCCGCCGCCATCGAGGAGCTGGTGGTGAGCATCAGTCACCTCTCCGACAATGCCACCCATGCCGACGAGCTGAGCAAGGTCTCAGCCAATACCCTGGAGGAGGGTTCGGGGGTCATTAAAGAGACGCTCGGCAGCATCGAGAATATCTCCACCACGGTGGGGGATGCGGCCAGCACCATCTCCGAGCTCAACGGCCATACCCAGCAGATTTCGGAGATCATCGGGGTGATCCGCGGTATCGCCGATCAGACCAACCTGCTGGCTCTCAACGCGGCCATCGAGGCGGCGCGGGCCGGTGAACAGGGTCGCGGCTTTGCGGTGGTGGCCGACGAGGTGCGCAATCTGGCCAGTCGCTCGGCGGCCTCAACCCAGCAGATCACCGGGATGATTAGCAAAATCCAGAGCGGGGCGGATGCCTCCATCCGCAGCATGGAGAACACGGTCAACAACGTCTCTCGCGGTGTCACGCTGGCCAACCAGACCGGCGAGGCGATCGCCAGCATCCAGAGCCACGCCTCCAACCTCACCGGCTTGATGGGAGAGATCAGCCACACCCTGCGCGAGCAGTCCACCGCAGCCAACGAGGTGGTCTCTACCGTCGGCAACATCACCTCTCTCTCGGAACAATCGGGGGATGCCGCCCGCCATGTGTCGCAAGAGGCGGCCAAGCTCAAGCAGCTGTCACGGGTACTGCGCCAGGAGATGGGGCACTTCAAGCTTTAAAGAACGCTGAAAAGCAAAACGGCTGCTCGAAGGCAGCCGTTTTTTATTCGGGGTATCCCCGTCATTCAGTATCTATCAACCACGCAGGGCGGCGATACGCTGTTCGATGGGCGGGTGACTCATGAACAGTTCGCTCATGGAGCGCTTGCCGTTGATGCCAAAGGCCATCATAGAGCCTTCCAGCTGAGGCTCGGCACCACGGGAGAGGCGCTCAAGGGCGGCAATCATCTTGTCGCGACCAGCCAGCTTGGCGGCACCGGCATCGGCACGGAACTCACGCTGACGGCTGAACCACATGACGATGATGGAGGCCAGAATGCCGAACAGCATCTCCAGCACGAACACGGTGATCATGTAGGCAAAACCGCCGGTACTGCTGCTCTCTTCCTCGTTGTTGGAGCTGAAGAAGTTGCTGATCACGCCAGCCACGATCCGGGCGAAGAACATCACGAAGGTGTTCACTACACCCTGGATCAGGGTCAGGGTCACCATGTCGCCATTGGCCACGTGGCTAACCTCGTGGGCCAGTACCGCTTCCGCCTCGTCACGGCTCATGCTGTAGAGCAGGCCAGAGGAGACCGCCACCAGCGAATCATCGCGGCGGGCGCCGGTTGCAAAGGCGTTCATCTCGGGAGAGTCGTAGATCCCCACTTCCGGCATCTTGATACCCGCTTCGCGGGCCTGACGGGCCACAGTGCTCACCAGCCAGTGCTCGGTCTCGTTACGGGGTTGCTCGATGACCTGGACGCCATAGCTGCGCTTGGCCATCCACTTGGACATCAGCAAGGAGATAAAGGAACCCCCAAAACCGAACACGGCACAGAACACCAACAGCCCGGAAATGCTGGACTTGTTGATCCCCAGAACCGAGAACAGGATATTGAGTACCACCCCCAGCACCAGCATGACGGCCAGGTTGGTCACCAGGAATAGCATAATTCGCTTCATATAGACTCCTTGTGAAGATAAGGGACATGACCGGGGATCACTCGGGATCCCCACCTGATCATGTTAATGTCGACATTCTAGGGAGATTCGATGAATGTTCGCTGAATATGCCGTCAAAGTAGCGGCGAGATATCGAGACGCCCCTGCAAATCGGCTTCAAGCGGATTGTTTATAAACGGAATTTCGCCGAGGAAGGGTGCCGGCAGCAAGCCCCTCAGGGTGTCCAGATTTTCCTGATAATGGCTCATGGAACCATGGAGCCGATTAATTACCCACCCCGCCACCGGCAGCTGATCATTGCGAATAGCGGCAAAGGTGAGCAGCGCATGGTTGAGGCAACCCAGCTTGGCCCCCACTACCATGATCACCGCCATGTTCTCCTGCTTGACCCAGTCCGACAGCAGATGCTTGCGATCGAGCGGCAGATACCAGCCCCCCGCCCCTTCCACTACCGCCAGTTCGGCCCCGGCCTGTTCAATCTTGCGTAGCCCCTCGCTCAACCCCTGCATGGTGATGGGCTGGCGCGCCTCGCTGGCGGCAATGTGGGGCGCAATCGGCGGCTCATAGGCGAACGGATTGACCACCTCATAGGGCAGCGGCAGGCTCGCCGCCTCCTGCAACAGAACGGCATCCAGGTTGCGCAGCCCGTCCGGAGTGCGAGCACATCCGGCCGAGACCGGCTTGTAACCCGCGCACTTGATTCCCTGTGCGCTGAATTCGCGCAGCAGGGTGCGCGCCACCAGCGTCTTGCCCACATCGGTATCGGTGCCGGTGATAAAGAATGATTTCATACGGTTCTCTCCTTGGCAGGGCCCGTTGACTACCCTGCACACAATGCGATTCCCGGCGCTCAGCGAGGCTTGCTGAGGCGGCCGAGGCACACCCGATAACTGGCGACCAGCCTGCCATCGGGCTGGCGAAACGCCTCATACGCCTGAGTCAGCTGCTGCAATCTGGCGCGCCCGCTCAGACCGGCCGGGGCGGCACTCCCCTGATTGTCATTGACCTGATTGGCCCCAATCCCCTTGAGATCGCGCAACAGCTGCGGCAATTCAAGATAGGCGAGATCCCAGGTGATACAACGCAGCTCGGGAGCAGATACCCCGGCGCTCGCCAGCGCCTGCTCCAATTGTGGCAGGCTGAGGAAGCGATTGACATGGGCGCGACCATCAAGCTGCTGCCAGGCGGCTCGCAACTGCCAGAGCGACTCATCGAGCAGGGTCGAGAAAAAGATCTGGCCGCCCGGTTTGACCACCCGCAGCAGCTCGCCGAAAGCCTGGGCCGGACGCTCGCACCACTGCAGCGCCAGACTGGAGAAAATCCAGTCGAACGCGTTATCGGCGAAAGGAAGCTGCTCCGCATCGCCGCAGAGCAGGCGAGCACCGCTGCCACGCAAGGCGGCCTGCGCCAGCATGCCGGGGGCGAGATCCAGCCCCACCAGCTGGTGACAACGGTTCGCCAGTTGGGGCAAGAAAAAGCCGGTGCCGCAGCCCAGATCCAGCCCGCTCACCGTCAGATCAGTGCCAACCAGCCTGTCTGGCATCCATTCCAACAGCGCCTGACCCACCTCCTGCTGAAAGCGGGCGTGGGCATCGTAATGACGAGCGGCGGCGCCGAAACGGCGAGCAAGCTGCGCCTTGTCCACCGTTTGAAAACGCTCAGCCATAGTGAGCCTCCCCAACCGTTGTAACTGCAGGGCAGACCCCCAAGGCATCGAGCAGGCGATCCAGATCCTGCTCGCGGTGAGCCGCACTCAGGGTGATGCGCAGCCGGGCCGTACCGACTGGCACAGTGGGCGGGCGGATGGCGCTCACCCAGACGCAGCGCTCCCGCAGCCGCTCGGCCAGTTGCAAAGCAGCAAAGCTCTCCCCCACCAGCAGCGGCTGGATCGGGGTGTCGCTCGCGCCAAGCTGCCAACCCTGATCCTTTGCCCCTTGCCGGAAGCGAGCGATCAGCTGGCCAAGATGGGCGCGGGACTCATCAGCCGCGCGCACCAGTTCGACGCTCTTGCTGACCGCGCAGGCCTGCGCGGCGGGCATATGGGTGCTGTAGACATAGTGGCGGGCGAAGTTGACCAGATACTCCACCAGTTCGCGACTGCCGCCGACAAAGGCACCGGCAACCCCGAGCGCCTTGCCAAAAGTGCCCATCTGGATGTGTACGCTGGCAGGAGGAACCCCCTGCGCCGCCAGGGTGCCGCGCCCCTCAGGCCCCAGCACACCGAGGCCGTGGGCATCGTCGATCATCAGCCAGTTGCCGCTCCGGGCGGCGAGGATTGCGAGCTCACCCCAGGGGGCCTGATCCCCGTCCATGCTGAACACCCCCTCCGAGACGATGAGCCCGCGATTTGGCTCAAGCTGCCGTTCAAGGGCCGCCATATCGTTGTGGGCAAAACGCTTCATCTTGCAAGGGAGCTGGCTACCCATCTCCTGCAAAGAGGCGTGGTTGAGTTTGTCCTGCCACAGCAGGTGTTCCTTGCCAAGCAACGCTTTAAGCACCGCCTGATTGGCGGAAAAACCGCAATTGAACAGCAGCACCGCCTCCACCCCGAGCCACTCGGCCAGAGTTTCCTCGAGCTGTTGGTGGGCACGGCTGTACCCGGTCACCAGCGGCGAGGCGCCAGAGCCCGCACCATAGCGCTCAATCCCCGCGTTGAAGGCGGTCTTGATGGCGCCGTGTTCTGCCAGTCCCAGATAGTCGTTGGCGGAAAAGTTGAGGTAGTCGCGCCCTGCAACCCTGAGCCGCCCGCCACTCGCCCCGTCGGTCGCGATGCGGCGACGCAGCAGATTGGCCTGCTCGCGCTCGGCCAGCGCCGCGCCCAATGCAAAGGGGCCTGTTACTGCTGGGCCTGTCATGACCGCGCAGCCCCTTCACGGGGGCGGGTGGCGTCATAAAACATTTCGGCAGGTTCGCTCTGGCGGCTCACCTCGGCCAGCAGCTCCTCTTCTTGAACCTGATCCGGCTTCTGGGCCCGCTGGGCGGGACGAATACCGAGCCGCTTGAACAGCTGCATATCGCTGTTTTCGTCCGGGTTTGGCGTGGTCAGCAGTTTGCAGCCGTAGAAGATGGAGTTGGCCCCGGCCATAAAGCACATCGCCTGCATCTGCTCGTTCATCTTTTCCCGCCCGGCGGAGAGGCGCACATGGGAGGCGGGCATCATGATCCGTGCCACGGCGATGGTGCGGATAAATTCGAACGGATCGAGGTTCTCCTCGTTCTCCAGCGGCGTTCCCTTCACCTTAACCAGCATGTTGATGGGCACACTTTCGGGGTGACGGGGCAGGTTGGCGAGCGCCATCAAGAGGCCCGCCCGATCTTTCGCCTGCTCGCCCATGCCGACGATGCCGCCGGAGCAGACCTTCATGCCCGCGCCGCGCACATGCTCCAAGGTATCGAGCCGGTCCTGATAGGTGCGGGTGGAGATGATCTCGCCGTAGAACTCCGGCGAGGTGTCGAGGTTGTGGTTGTAGTAATCGAGCCCCGCGGCGCCAAGACGGGCCGCCTGATCGGCGGTGAGCATCCCCAGCGTCATGCAGGTCTCCATACCGAGCCCGCGCACCTCCTCAATCATCCGGATGATGTAGGGCATGTCTTTTTCTTTGGGATTGCGCCAGGCAGCCCCCATGCAAAAGCGTGACGAGCCGTTGGCCTTGGCTTCGCGGGCCCGCTCCAGCACCTTTTCCACCTCCATCAGCCGCTCGGCCTCAAGCCCGGTGTGGTAACGGGCGCTCTGGGGGCAGTATTTGCAATCTTCCGGGCAGGCGCCGGTCTTGATTGAGAGCAAAGTGCTCACCTGCACTTCATTCGGGTCAAAGTGGGCGCGGTGGACGGTCTGGGCCTGGAACAGCAGATCGTTGAACGGCAGGGCAAACAGGGCCTGAACCTCGGCGAGGGTCCAGTCATGACGAAGGGCGTGACCGCCCGCGGTGAGAGCATTCATACATGGCTTCCGGTTGTTATTAGTGGGATCCTGCGCCCGCCATCTTGGGATGGACGGCCACAAAACCCGCCGCCGGGCCTGCGCGCTCAGGGTGATGCGCAGTGCCAAGTGGCTGAAATTGTTGGCTAGTGTAGAGAGCACGCGTAGACTGTCAACACCGACCAGATCAAACTAATTGACAAAAGAACAACAAATGACCAATCAAGAATTCGACCTGCACCACATCTGGCACCCCTATACCTCACTCACTCACCCCCTGCCCTGCTATGAAGTGGCCAGCGCCAAAGGGGTGACCCTCACCCTCAGCGATGGCCGCAAACTGGTGGATGGCATGAGCTCCTGGTGGGCTTGCGTGCACGGGTATCAGGTGCCGGAGCTGGATGCTGCCGCCACCTCCCAGCTCGGCAAGATGTCCCACGTGATGTTTGGCGGCCTCACCCACGCCCCGGCGGTCGAGCTCTGCCGCAAGCTGGTGGAGATCACTCCAAAGGGGCTTGATCGGGTCTTTCTGGCCGATTCCGGCTCGGTGGCAGTGGAAGTGGCGCTCAAGATGGCCCAGCAGTACTGGCACGCCAAGGGAACGCCCAGAGCCAAATTTGTCGCCCTGCGCAGCGGCTATCACGGCGACACCTTTGGCGCCATGAGCGTCTGCGATCCGGACGGCGGCATGCATGAGCTCTACAAGGGATTCCTGCCGGAGCACTATTTTGTCGAAGCACCCAGCTGCCGCTTCCACGCCGAGTGGGATGAACAGTGCGTGGTGGAGCTGGCGACACTCATGGCGGATCATCACGAAGAGATCGCCGCCATCGTACTTGAGCCCATAGTGCAAGGGGCTGGCGGCATGCGCTTCTATCACCCCCGCTACCTGCAGTGGGTGCGCGCCCTGTGCGACGAGTTCGGTGTGCTGCTGATTGCCGACGAGATCGCCACCGGCTTTGGCCGTACCGGTCAGCTGTTTGCCTGCGACTGGGCGGGGATCAGCCCCGACATCATGTGTCTGGGCAAGGCGCTTACCGGCGGCTACCTCACCCTCTCGGCGACCCTGACCACCGAGCATGTCGCCCGCACCATCTGTGACGGCAAAGCCGGCGTCTTTATGCACGGCCCCACTTTTATGGGCAACCCGCTCGCCTGCGCGGTGGCCAACGCTTCCATCGATCTGCTGCTGGCCTCACCGTGGCAGGAGCGGGTGCGCACCATCGAGCATCAGCTGCGAACCGAACTGGTAGAGCTGACCCTGCACCCGGCGGTCGCGGATGTCCGGGTGCTCGGCGCCATCGGGGTGGTGGAGATGAAAGAGCGGGTGGATGTAGCGCGCATCCAGCGCAAGTTTGTCGAACTGGGCGCCTGGATCCGCCCCTTTGGCAAGCTGGTCTACCTGATGCCCCCCTTCGTCATCACCCCTGAAGAGCTACGGGTATTGACCGGCGCCATCCGTCAGGCCATCGCCGAAGGCGAGTTTTAATGCATGCAGCGGGCGGCCATCGCTGCCGCCCGTTTGACTACCGGCATTTGATATATAAAGAGGGCAACTTTATCCACTTCAGTGCGCTTTCACTTGCCGTAATGTGAGCAAAACACCAGACCTGAGGCCCCAAGAGGGGTAAACTGCTGCGGTTTTACCATCAAGAAAGACTGCTCATGCGCCTCTCCATTGCTGCCAAAATCAACTTTTTCCTGCTCTTCATCTTCTCCATGGTACTGGTCTTCTCCGCAGCCTATCAGGCGGTGCGCGAGCGCGATCTCATCCTGACCCTCATCAAGGAGCAAAGCCGCGAGCAGACCGAAGCCTATTTCGACGGCCTCAACATGCTGATGCTGACCGGCAAGATGGATGCCCGCGATACCCTGCGCGGCAAATTTCTCGACCATGCCCATGTGGAGGATGCCCGCATCGTTCGTGGCGACGCGGTGAGCAAACAGTTCGGGCCGGGCCGGGAGACCGAACAGGTAAAGGATGAGTTTGATGAGCTGGCACTGGCGGGCAAAGGGAGCCTAGAGGTGGTGCACAACGGCATGCACAGCCGTCTGGTGGTGACCCGACCGCTGCTGGCCAAGAAGGATTTTCGCGGCACCGACTGCACCAGCTGTCATCTGGTGCCGGAAAATACCGTGCTTGGTGCGGTGCGCTTTGACTACTCCCTCGATTCGCTGTTTACCCGGGTCGAGCAGAATATTCTCACCTCGGCGCTGATCCTCACCGGCATCTTCGGGATGGGACTGCTGCTGACCCTCTGGGTCATCCGCACCTGGATCGTGCGCCCTCTCAACCAGTTGACCCGCTCCATGGAAGAGGCGACTGACTTGCACGACTTCGGACACCGGCTGGAGGGGGATGACGGTGACGAGATTGGCCGGGTGGCGGTGGCCTACAACCAGATGCTCGACAGCGTGGAGCGCCAGCTCGGCAAGCGCACCAAGGCCAGCAGGCAGGAGCCGGATCAGCCCCGCTGAGGCGGGCGCTTAACCGACGTAGTAGAAGAGCAAGCTGGCGATCAGCACCAATAGCAGGATGGCCAGATTGACATGCCGGGAGTCATCCTGACGGCGGCTGCGCTTGCGCTCCAGCAGCAACACCGCCAGCGTCAGGGCGCAACAGCTCCAGAGCCCGTAGACCAGCCAGGGGGTAAGGGCCGGGTCCCAATAATCGCGCACCTCGATCCCGCCATAGACTAGAAAACCGTAGGCAATTTCGGGACGGGCATAGTGGTAAAGGGAGAGCAGCACGATAAAGCCGCCCCAGCAGAGCATCACCAGCCCCTGCAACACCCGTGTCAGCCAATCTGGCCCATGCCGCCGATCTTTCACCCACCTCTCCTGCGCCCGTGACACTCTTGTTGAGTGAACCATGCCGAAAACCCCACCAGAGTCCGACATTTTTGCTTGTTTATCAAACCCGCGCGGGTAAGATTGACGGCTTAGTCTGCCATGGTGGGCCATCTGTGCCCGGGCCAGACTCCCTAGTGTTGCAAATAGCGCTGCAAGAACAAGCTGGAGACAATATTTCGATGACGCACGCATCCGTAGTAGATGTGCTGGCCGGTAAGTATCCGGTCGGCACCACCCAAACTGTCAAAGGGTGGATCCGGACTCGCCGTGATTCCAAGGCGGGGATCTCATTTTTGGCCATTTCCGATGGCTCCTGTTTCCATCCGGTACAGGCAGTTGTCCCCAATACCCTGGCCAATTACGAGAATGAAGTGCTGCGTCTGACCACTGCCTGCTCCGTGGAAGTGACCGGCGTGGTTGCCGCCTCTCAGGGCAGCGGCCAGGCTTTCGAACTGCAGGCGACCGAGGTGAAGGTAGTCGGCTGGGTCGAAGATCCGGACACCTACCCGATGGCCGCCAAGCGCCACAGCATCGAATACCTGCGTGAACAGGCTCACCTGCGCCCGCGTACCAACATCGTTGGCGCCGTGACCCGCGTTCGTCACTGCCTGGCGCAAGCCATCCACCGCTTCTTCCACGAAGAGGGTTTCCTCTGGGTTGCGACCCCGCTCATCACCGCCTCTGACACCGAAGGTGCCGGCGAGATGTTCCGCGTCTCCACTCTGGACATGGAAAACCTGCCGCGCACCGACGCCGGCAAGGTGGACTACAACGAAGATTTCTTCGGCAAAGAGGCTTTCCTGACCGTATCCGGCCAGCTGAACGCCGAAACCTATGCCTGCGCACTCTCCAAGGTCTACACCTTCGGCCCGACCTTCCGCGCTGAAAACTCCAACACCAGCCGCCACCTGGCCGAGTTCTGGATGGTTGAGCCGGAAGTGGCCTTCAACGATCTGGAAGATAACGCCGCACTGGCCGAAGCCATGCTGAAGTATGTCTTCAACGCCGTACTGACCGAGCGTCGCGACGATCTGGAGTTCTTTGCCCAGCACGTGGACAAGGATGCCATCGGCCGTCTGGAGCGCTTCGTCTCCTCCGACTTCGCCCAGATCGACTACACCGACGCCATCGAAGTGCTGAAAAACTGCGGCAAGAAGTTCGAGTTCCCGGTCTCCTGGGGTATCGATCTCTCCTCCGAGCACGAGCGCTATCTGGCCGAGGAGCACTTCAAGTCTCCGGTGGTGGTGAAGAACTACCCGAAAGATATCAAGGCCTTCTACATGCGCCTCAACGACGACGGCAAGACCGTTGCCGCGATGGACGTACTGGCACCGGGAATCGGCGAGATCATCGGTGGTTCCCAGCGTGAAGAGCGTCTGGACGTGCTGGATGCCCGTCTGGCCGAGATGGGCCTGAACAAGGAAGATTACTGGTGGTATCGCGACCTGCGTCGCTTCGGTACCGTGCCGCACTCCGGCTTCGGTCTGGGCTTCGAGCGTCTGGTGGTCTACGTGACCGGCATGGGCAACGTCCGCGACGTGATCCCGTTCCCGCGTACTCCACGTACCGCCGAGTTCTGATCAGCGGCATCTTGCCACTGCATTGCAAAAGCCGACCTGCGGGTCGGCTTTTTTATTGTCACCGTTATGGGTGATACTCAGGATCAACCGGCACAAGGAACTCGTCGCCTATGGGATATCGCCTGCTGCTCTCGCTACTGCTGTCCTGCATGCCTGTTCAACTGTGGGCCGAGCCCGTTCGTCTGACCACCCTGGAGTGGCCCCCCTACACCAGCCAGAGCCTGCCCGATGGCGGCCTTACCGGTCATATCGTCAAGCGCGCCTTTGCCGAAGCGGGACTGGAGGTGACATTCGACTTCTACCCCTGGCAACGGGCAGTGCGGCTGGCGGCCGACCCGACCCAGCCTTATAGCGGCTATTTTCCCGAGTACCTCTCCGACACCCTGCCCACCCTGTGGCGCAGCTCCGCCAGCGTAGGCGACAGTGTGCTGGGCATGGCGCAGCGCTCAGGCCCCCCCATCCCCTGGCAGCAGCTCACGGATCTCGCCCCCTACCGGATCGGCGTAGTGGAGGGATACGTCAACACCCGTGAATTCGATGCCCTGATGGCTAGCAAGCGCCTCAACACTGCCGCCGTCGATGCAGACCTGCTCAACCTGCGCAAATTACAGCGCGACCGGCTCGATCTGGCGGTGATCGACCGGGATGTCTTTCACTGGCTCATCAACCATGATCGCAAGCTGAGCAGCGCCGGATTGCAATTTCACCCGAAGATCCTCGAACACAAGAGCCTGCACATCATGTTTCGCCCCGATCAGCAGGCGTTGCAGCAACGGGTGGCACAGGCCATTGCCAGATTGGATATTGCCAAGCTGAGCGAGGATTATCAGCGCCGCTATCTGCAGCAAGCACCTGCGGCCAAGTGAGCCAACCCACCGAAGTCAGCCCTTGCTGGCAAAAATAGCCTGAGCGCTGGCTTTTTCCCCCTCTTCTGCCGCAATCGAGCCCTTTTTATGCCCCTCCCCTGCAGCCCTGTTGCCGCACTGTGCTGCCACCATGACCTCCCGCTGGCTTGGCCCCGAGTGATACCACTTGGTGACAAAAATGATGTGTTTATTAGTACGTGGTTTTTAAGTGGTTTAATCAAAAATTCATCGAGTTATTGAAGTAACTCAATTTTTTCACTTTTTCAGGGGAGCAGAATAGCAACTAACCCTTTTGGGCTAAATAAAACAGACAATGACAATTCATGGTTCAGGCTACCCGCGGCAATATGGGTTGAATCACACGAGGTAACGGAATGATCTTGATGGAATTTTTAGTGGTACTCGGCTGCTTGCTGCTGGGTACCCGCTTTGGGGGCATGGGACTTGGTCTCATCAGTGGTATCGGTCTCTTCCTGCTGACCTTCGTCTTCGGCCTGGTGCCGGGCGAACCGCCTGTTCAGGTAATGCTGACCATTCTGGCGGTGATCGGCTGTGCCGCTACCCTGCAGACTGCCGGTGGCCTCAACCTGATGATGCAAGTGGCCGAGCGTCTGCTGCGCCGTCACCCGCAATACATCACTATCCTGGCGCCGCTCACCACCTGGACCCTCACCTTCCTGTGCGGTACCGGCCACGTGGTCTACACCATGTTCCCCATCATCGCTGACATCGCGCTGCAGAAGAACATCCGCCCCGAGCGCCCGATGGCTGTCGCCTCCGTTGCCTCCCAGATGGCCATCTGCGCCTCCCCGGTCTCCGTTGCCGTGGTCTCCATGGTCTCCATTCTGGCGGCCGGTCACGGTATCGGTCAGGCTTACGGCCTGCTCGACATCCTGATGATCGCCATCCCCTCCTCCCTGACCGGTGTCATCGTGGCGGCCCTGTGGAGCCTGCGTCGCGGCAAGGATCTGGACAAGGACGAAGAGTTCCAGGCCAAGATCAAAGACCCGGAGCAGCGTGCCTTCATCTACGGCGGTGGTGAAACCCTGCTCAACACCAAGTTCCCGAAAGAGGCCTACTGGTCTACCTGGATCTTCTTCGCCGCCATCGCTGCCGTGGTATTGCTCGGAGCCAACGAAGGTCTGCGTCCGGTGTTCACCATCAAGGACAAAACTGGCCCGCTCTCCATGAACCTGGTGATCCAGATGATGATGCTGATCGCCGGTGCCATCATCCTGATGCGCTGCAAGGTCAAGCCGGGCGAGATCGCCAACGGTGCAGTCTTCAAGGCAGGCATGGTCGCCATCTTCTCCGTATTCGGGGTGGCATGGATGAGTGAGACCTTCTTCCAGGCCCACATGCCGCTGCTCAAAGAGACCCTGGCCCATGTGGTACAGGCCCAGCCCTGGACCTACGCCCTGGTGCTGTTCCTCATCTCCAAGCTGGTAAACAGCCAAGCCGCCGCCCTCACCGCCATCGCCCCCATGGGTCTGGCACTGGGTGTGGAGCCGAAGCTGCTGATCGCCTTCCTGCCGGCGAGCTACGGCTACTTCGTGCTGCCGACCTACCCGAGCGATCTGGCCTGTATCGGTTTCGACCGCTCCGGCACCACCCGCATCGGCAAGTTCATCATCAACCACAGCTTCATCATTCCGGGGCTGATCGGGGTGGTGACCTCCTGCTCGCTGGGCTTTATCCTGACCAGCATCCTGCTCTAATCGCAGCGGCGTTTACCACGCTATTGCAATACAGGCCCCCGCTTCGGGGGCCTGCTTTTTTCCCCGCTCAGTTACCTCAACCACTTCCCCGCCGCCATTTCCGGACACAATACCTTTACCTCTGCCCACGCCGCTGGGTAGCATGCCCCCTCGTTCACCATTGGAATCTCATCCATGTCTCGCGTCATCCTGCTCTGGAGCGGTGGCAAAGATGCCATGCTGGCCCTCTGTCATGCCCGTCAAGCGGGCCATCAGGTGGTGGCACTGGCCACCTTTGCGCCGCCAGAGCCCCGATTTCTCGCTCACCCCTTGCCGCTGGTGCGCCGTCAGGCGGAAGCCCTCGGGCTGCCCCATCTGCTGGTCACCATAGAAGCGCCGTTCGATCTCGGTTATGAGTGGGCACTGGCACGGCTCAAGGAGGAGTGGCAACTCGATGGGGTAGTCACCGGCGATATCGACAGCGTGGGCGGTGCGCCTAACTGGATCCGCGAGCGCTGCCGCCCGCTTGGTCTCACCGTCCATACCCCGCTCTGGCAGCAATCTCGCCAAGCCTTGCTGGCGGATATGCTGGCCCGCGGCATCGTCGCCCACCTCTCCTGCATCGATACCCGGGTGCTGGCGCCGGAATGGGCCGGGCGAATGCTGGATGCGGCCACCCTGACCGAGTTGCAGCAACGGGCCGAGCACGAGGGCTTCGATGCCTGCGGCGAGCAAGGGGAGTACCACACCATGGTGACCGACGGCCCGGGCTTTGCCACCCCGCTGCGCCTCGATGGCTGGCAGGTGGCGCGGCAGGATCACCTGGCCTATCTGGCCGAACCGCAGGGGTAACGGCCGCAAGCCATCTGGCCAACTCACTCAGCTAGCGCGAAAAATCGAGATAAAAAAACGGGGGGCAACAGCCTCCCGTTTGGATTTGAGCGGACCAGTTTTGAGCGGGCCATGACGACCCGAACAAGGGATAAACCGGCTTATTTCGCCAGCTTGCCCAGCACCCGCTGCAGCAGGCGGATGCGCGGCTCGATGCTCTCCAGCAGCAGGAATTCCGCCTCCGAGTGGAAACCGCCGCCCATGGGGCCGAAACCATCCAGCGACGGCACCCCCGCGGCGGCGGTGAAGTTGGCATCCGAGCCGCCACCGGCTTCCAGCCAGTTGAAGGGGATCCCCTCCTCCTTGGCTGCCGCCTCCACCAGCGCCATCAGCGCCTCGGTGTCACCGCTCGGTCGCATCGCCGGCTTGAAGGTCTGGCGATCCACCTCGACCCGACAGCCCGCGAGGAAGGGGTTGTTGGCCATAAAGGTGAGCCGATCGTGTACCGCAGCGGCCTCTTCGTTGCTCCAGAAGCGCAGATCGACGATCGCCTCGGCAAAGTCCGGCACCACGTTGACGCCGGTGCCGCCCTGTACCACGCCGACGTTCATGGTGGTGCCCGTGGTCATGTTGACCTGCTCGTTGATGGCCAGCACCCAGTGCGCCAGCTCGGTGATTGCAGAGATCCCTTCGGTCAGGGCCGAACCGGCGTGGGACGCCTTGCCGTGGAAGGTGATGCGGTACTTGGCATTGCCCTTGCGGGCGCTGATAAGATCTCCGCTCGGGCGAGCAGCTTCAGCCACCAGCACGCAGCCGCTCTGTTTGGCCTTCTCCACCAGCCAATCTTTCGACCAGGGGGAGCCAATCTCTTCGTCGCAGTTGCAGCAGACCAGCACCTTGAGCTTGGCAAGCAATACCGGATCCATCTCTTTGAGGGCATACCAGATAGAGAGCAAGCCGCTCTTCATGTCCGAGACGCCGGGGCCAAAGGCTTGATTGCCTTCGATGTTCAGCGGGCGTTTGGCCGCCGTCCCCTCGGGGAAGACGGTATCCATGTGGCCGCACAGCATCACGTCGTAGTGATCGGCACCCGGCGCATTGGTGATCTCGAGGCAGGGGCCGCACTCGGCAGCAAACTGGTGGCGAGTCACCTGCCAGCCGATGGCCTCATATTTCTCGGTCATGATGTCGGCCACCTTCGCCACCCCGGCCGGGGTGCGAGTACCGCAATCGAGGTTGATGAGCGGGGCCAGATCGGCCAGATAGCTATCGAGGGAAAACGGGCTCTTTACAACTGTCATTATCTTCTCCATGCAACAATCAGCGTTGATGGCCGATCGTCTATTGCAACAATGCGACACAGTGAGAAAAAGGCGGGCAGCCATGCCACCCGCCCGACCGGTAAATTCCAAACACCACTACATAACCCACATCACTACATAAACAGCAGATAGTTGAGGGTCAACGCCGTCACCAGCGCACCCGCCATCGGCACGCTGGTGCGCTTGACCACGGTAAAGGGCGATACCTTGGCAATCCCCGCACAGGCGATCAGTACCGCTGCGATGGGGGAGACGGTGCGGCCGATACTGGAAGCGAGCTGCATCGGCAGCAGCATGGTCACCGCAGGTACGCCAAACTTGGCCGCCACCGCCGGTGCCAGGGTCGAGAAGCTGAGGAACGCCGCGTTGCCGGAGCCCATGATGACCGCCGCCACCATGATCAGCGCCACCATCACCAGGGTCATCAGACCGCTGCCGATACCGGCATTGCTGGCAGAGTGCAGCAGGGTGTCGATGGCGCCGATGGCCTTGAGAGATTCGGCAAACAGCTCGGCACAGACGATTAGCGCCACCACGGGGCCAAACACCTTGCCCATGCCATCGAGGAAGCTGGAGAGCCCGGCAAAAGCGGTACGCACCGAGCGGCTACGTAGCAGCTCGCACAGCATGCCGATAAAGACCGACAGCAGCATGGCCACCTCCACGCTCATCTTGATGTCGCTCACCAGCAGCTTGGAGAAGGTCATCATCAGCACGAAGGGGATGATCGGCAGCAAGGCATACCAGGTGGGCGCCTGCACGCTCTCGGTGCCCTGCTCGTCCAGCTCGGCGTGATCGCCGCGATGGAGCGCAGGATCCCAGCCATCCTTGCGATCGCAGTGACGCTGCCAGAAGAAGTGCAGCACCATGGTCACCAGCAGCATGGGGGCCACCAGCCAGATCTGGTAGTCAACGAAATAGCTGGTCGGATCCATGCCGGATTGACCGGCGGAGAAGATGGCGTTGGTCTGGGTCGGGCCAATCTCGAACGCCTGGGAAGTGGCGATGACGCCACAGGCGGAGGCCGGGCTGATGCCGAGGTTGCGCATCACCGGATACATGGTGACCATCAACAGCAGGCCAAGGCCGGTAGCGGAGGTGACGAACAGGGAGACGAATACCGCCACCAGATAGCAGATGGAGAGCATCAGGTAGCTGGACTGGATGCCTGCCACCGGTTTGACCGCCACCCGCACCAGCGCCTGGGAGGCCCCGATATGGGACATGTAGGTGGCAAAACCGGCCACCGCCATGATGGTGAGGCCGAGGCCCGCCGCGCGGTAGGAGAAGATCCCCTTGAACACTTCGAACAGATCGAACAGGGCGAAACCGGTGCTCTTGTCAGCGGGCAGAATGGGGTGCAATCCCAGCCAGTAGGCCAGGGTGAAAATGGCCATACCGGCCAATGCCAGCACCGCCTGCGGGTTGTAATCCTTGATAATGCCGTAGACCACGGCGACCAGAACGAGCAAGACGAATAAAAGTTCCAATATTCACTCCTGATAAATTTATCGAAGAGCGAAATCTAGTGATCTGACCACTGTTTGCCTTTGATCCCTATCAATAAAGGTGCCGTCACCGTGATTCATTAGCATAATATGTCGGCCATGTAACAATTTTTCGTTATTTCAACTACCGGAAAACCTTTATCACCCCATATCCGGGAATTGTGTGACGCGACTCCCCTCTTTTTTGCGTTGGATCAACATATGACGGCGCCGAACTGGCGAAGATGCGCTTCGACATATAGCGACCATTTCGCGCCGGAGAGAGTTATGACAAGCCAAGCCACCGCAGGTGCTTCGACCTGCGACTACAAGCTGTGGGACATCCTCGTCGAGTCTGCAAAGGAACGCACTACCATTCGTTACTCCAAACTGGCCAAGCAGGCCGGGCTGGAGCAGTGCCAGGATGAACTGCGCACCCTGCTGCAACGCATCCGCATGTACTGCACCGAAAACAACCTGCCGATCCTCTCCGCCATCGTGGTGGACGACGTGGGCAAATACACTGGCCTCTCTTCCAGCCTGCCTGATGCACCCTGGGAACGGGCCCGGGTCTTTGACCATGAATGGACCACCCTGCACTGATTGAGGTGCTTGATAATGCCAACCAAAACGCGCCCGCTGGCGCGTTTTGGCTATCTGGTGTTTGCCCCCTTCTCTTTTTCTCCTGCAATAGCGGCTCTTCTCCCGCAATACCCAACCCCATCGGGCATACCCGCCGCACCGCTTCTGATCTTGATCTCAAAAGCGCCGCTCAGGTGTGACCAGTTCCGGTAAAACCCGCGAGCCAGACCATCGGCGTTGCCATGGGATTGCCACAATGCCAGAATCGGGCCCTTGCACTGCGTTGATTCGGATTTTCGAGCGCGGCCACGGCCAGCGCCCACAAGAGAAGGACTCCCCATGGCCATCACCCTCTATGGCATCAAGAACTGCGACACCATCAAGAAAGCCCGCAAGTGGCTGGATGAGGCCGGTATCGACTACCGCTTTCACGACCACCGCGCCGACGGCCTGAATCCGGACGATCTGGACAGCTGGCTGGCAAAACTCGGCTGGGAAGCCCTGCTCAATAGTCGCGGCACCACCTTCCGCGCCCTGCCGGATGAGGCCAAACAGGGGCTCGACACCGCCAAGGCGCGCGCCCTGCTGCTGGAACATCCGGCCATGATCAAGCGCCCGCTGCTCGACCGTGACGGCGAACTGACTCTGGGTTTCAAGGCTGATCACTACCAATCCCTCTTCTCCCGTTAAGGACAACTGATGTCGGATGTCATCGCACTGGCCAAGGATCTGATCCGCCGCCCCTCCGTTACCCCCCTCGATGAAGGGTGCCAGACCCTGATGGCGGAGCGCCTCGCCAGGATCGGGTTCGTTATCGAGCCCATGGTGTTTGAGGACACCACCAATCTCTGGGCCCGCCGCGGCAGCGAGGGGCCGCTGTTCTGCTTCGCCGGCCACACCGACGTGGTGCCCGCCGGGCCGCTGGACAAATGGCACACCCCGCCGTTCGAGCCGACCATCAAGGATGGTGTGCTCTACGGGCGCGGCGCCGCCGACATGAAGGGCTCGCTGGCTTCCATGGTGGTGGCGGTCGAGCGCTTTGTGGCCGAGCATCCGGATCACACCGGGTCCATCGCTTTTCTCATCACCTCCGATGAGGAGGGGCCCTTTATCAATGGCACCACCCGGGTGATCGACACCCTGGAGGCCCGCAACGAGAAGATCCGCTGGTGCATCGTCGGCGAGCCCTCCTCCACCGCCGTGGTCGGGGATGTGGTGAAGAACGGCCGCCGCGGCTCCATCACCGGCGATCTGCTGGTACGCGGGGTGCAGGGCCATGTCGCCTATCCCCATCTGGCTGACAACCCCATTCATAAAGCCGCGCCAGCGCTGGCGGAACTCGCCGCTACCGTGTGGGATGAGGGCAACGCCTACTTCCCCCCCACCAGCTTCCAGATCGCCAATATCTCGGCCGGCACCGGCGCCTCCAACGTCATTCCGGGCGAGCTGCAGGTGCAGTTCAACTTCCGCTTCAGTACCGAACTGACCGACATGGATATCCGTGAGCGGGTCGAAGCGCTGCTGGATAAACATGGCCTCGATTATCAGCTGAGCTGGACCCTCTCCGGCCAGCCGTTTCTCACCGACACCGGCGCGCTGCTTGATGCGGCTGTGGCGGCCATCGAGGCGGTGAACGGTCAGCGACCGGCCCTGCTCACCACCGGCGGCACCTCCGACGGGCGCTTTATCGCCCCCACCGGCGCCGAAGTGATTGAGCTTGGCCCCGTCAACACCACCATTCACAAGGTGAACGAGTGCGTGAAGGCGGACGATCTGGACCTGCTGGCGGACATGTACCAAGGGGTGCTCGAGAGATTGCTGGCATGACGCAGGAACAACTGCTGGGGCTCGACGAGAGCCACCTTATTCTGGTGGGGCGCGGCCCCCATCGTCTGACCGCTGCCACCGCGGCGGCCTTCAACGACATGCAGGTAGCCGCCGCCTATGAGGGATTCAACCTGCAGGCTGCCTCCAGCTGGCGCAGCTTCGAGCGCCAGCTCGCCATCTGGAATGGCAAGTGGCGCGGCGAACGGCCACTGCTCGATGCCAACAGCCAACCCATCGATGCCCTGCAACTAAGCGAGGTGGAGCGGCTGCACGCCATCCTGCGCTGGAGTGCCCTGCCCGGCACCAGTCGTCACCACTGGGGGACCGACCTCGATATCTACGACCCGGACTGTTTGCCTGCCGATACCAAACTGGCACTGGAGCCCTGGGAGTATGAAGCCGGGGGTTGGTTTGCAGATCTCAGCGAGTGGCTCAGCGACCATATGAGCGACTTCGGCTTCTTCCTCCCTTATGCCAAGCCGGTCGGGGCAGAGAGCGGGGTCGCCTACGAGCCCTGGCATATCAGCTTCTCGCTGGAGTCCGATGAGCAGCGGCTCGATCCCGCAGCACTGGCGCTTTGCCTGCAACAGGCGGATATTGAAGGCAAGTCAACCATATTGGCCAATCTTGATGAAATTTTGGCCCGTTATGTCACCACCTGTCCTGACGAAAGGAAAATCCCATGAATCTCTGGCTGTGGATAGGGTTGCCGCTGCTGTTTCTGCTCGGGCTGTTTCTCAATGCCATCAAAGACATGAAACGGCTGGAGAAGCAGTTGCCCAACTACAAGGACAAGATCCGCGAAGTGAAGGATGACGAGGACGACTGAATCCTGCCCCATCCCGTGGGGAGCGCCCTTGTGCTCCCCTCTCCCTCTGCTGTGCCGTTTCGCACTTCCCCGCCATCTCCTCCCTGCGCATCCTGAAATCGACGCTCCTTTGACTCCGCTTTCGTTAACCCCGTCACTGTCAGAATATGGCGCGGCCATGCTGAAAAAAGGGATGAAAAATGTAAGAAAGTGCAAATTGATGCACAAATAAGCCACACAAGGGGGGCCTAACTGCATATAATGTGCCTACTTTGCACATTACCAGGAAGGAGTTCGCCCTTGGATGCCGCTACCATCAACAGTTTCTTTTTTGTCGCTGCCCTGTTGGTGGGAGCCAGCGTACTGTTGAGCGCCCTCTCTTCCCGCCTCGGTATTCCCATTCTGGTTATCTTCCTCGCCGTCGGCATGCTGGCCGGTGAGGATGGCCCAGGTGGTATCCACTTCGCTGACTACTCCATCGCCTATCTGGTGGGCAACCTGGCGCTTGCCATCATCCTGCTCGACGGCGGCATGCGCACCCGGGTCTCCTCGTTCCGGGTGGCGCTCTGGCCTGCCTTGTCGCTCGCTACAGTCGGGGTGGCTATCACCACCGGCCTGACGGGTCTCGCCGCCGCCTGGCTGTTTGACCTCAACCTGATGCAGGGGATGCTGATCGGCGCCATCGTCGGCTCCACAGATGCGGCGGCAGTCTTCTCCCTGCTCGGCGGACGCAGTCTGAACGAGCGGGTGAGCGCCACCCTGGAGATAGAGTCAGGCAGCAACGACCCCATGGCGGTGTTTCTCACCGTCACCCTGATCGAGGTGCTCGCCACCGCCCAGCAAGGGCTGGATGGGGGCTTCCTGCTGCTGCAACTGGTCAAGCAGTTTGGTCTTGGCGCCGGGATTGGCCTTGGCGGCGGCTGGCTGCTGTGGCGCCTCATCAACACCGCCCGTCTGGCGCCGGGACTCTATCCGCTGCTCACCGTCAGCGGCGGCCTGCTGATCTTCGCCCTCACCACGGCGGTCGGTGGCAGCGGTATTCTCGCCATCTATCTCACCGGTCTGTTGCTCGGCAACCTCGCCCTGCGCAGCCGCAGCACCACATTGTCGGTGCTGGACGGTCTGACCTGGCTCAGCCAAATCGGCATGTTTCTGGTGCTGGGGCTGCTCGCCTCCCCCCACAAGCTGCTGCCCATCGCCCTGCCCGCGCTGGCGCTGGCGATGTGGATGATCCTGTTTGCCCGCCCGGTGTCGGTCTGGATCGGGCTGCTGCCGTTCAAGAACTTCGCCCCCCGCGAGCGCTGGTTTATCTCCTGGGTCGGCTTGCGCGGCGCCGTGCCCATCATTCTGGCGGTGTTCCCCATGATGGCGGGGCTGCCCAACGCCCAGCTCTACTTCAACGTCGCCTTCTTCGTGGTGCTGGTCTCGCTGATTTTGCAGGGCAGCTCGCTACCGCTGGCATCAAAACTGGCGCGGGTGGAAGTACCTGCACCACCGTCCCCCATCAACCGCTCCGGACTCGAGATCGATCTCGACAGCCAGTGGGAGACCTTCGTCTACCAACTGGGGGAGGAGAAGTGGTGCATCGGCTCGCCACTGCGGGATCTGCAGATGCCCACCGGCACCCGGATCTGCGCCCTGTTTCGTGGCCGCGAGCTGCTCCACCCCTCAGGCAGTACCTGTCTGCAGGCCGATGACATCCTCTGCGTGATCGGTCACGAACGTGACCTCCCTGCCCTCGGCCAGCTCTTTAGCCAGGCGCCGGAGCAGGATCTCGGCCCCCGCTTCTTCGGTGACTTCCTGCTGGAAGCAGCCGCGCGGCTGGTGGATCTCGCCCCTCTCTACGGGCTGGATGTGAGCGAGGTGGCGGATCAGACACTGGGCGATTTTATTGCCAGCCAGTTGGGCGATAATCTGGTGGTCGGTGACAACATCGAATGGCAGGGCCTGATCTGGACCGTGGCCGAAATGGACGAGAGCGTGCCGAGCAAGATCGGGGTGCGCTTTCAGGAAGAGGACCCGGTCTGACCGACCGTCCCGTATCAAGTCCCCAGCAAGAAGGGAGAGAGTTATGCCATATCAAAGTTTGCTATCCGGCCCCCTGCCCCCCGCTGCCAATCTGGGGGTGATTGAAGGCTTTTTTGGCAAGGGATGGAGCTGGCAGGCCCGCGCCCGTTATGCCCAGTGGCTGCCGCGCCACGGTTACGGCTTCTATATCTACGCCCCGAAAGAGGATGGCTATCTGCGCAAGCATTGGGCCCTCCCCTGGCCCGAACAGCAGTTGGCGGATCTCGCCGAACTGGCGCGCCAGTGCCGCGCCAACGGGCTCGCCTTCGGGGTGGGCTTGAGCCCCATGGGGGCGCATCACGACTATGAGCGGCAGCGCCCGGCACTGCTCGAGAAAGTGCGCCTCATCGACGAGATGCTCCAGCCCGATATTCTGGCGGTGCTGTTTGACGATATGAAGGGGGATACCCCGGACCTGGCCCGTCACCAGCTCACCATCGCCCACGATATCGCGGCCCACAGCAAGGCGACCCGCCTCATCTTCTGCCCCAGCTACTACTCGACCGATCCGGTACTGGAGAAGGTGTTTGGCGCCATGCCTCTCCGCTATCTGGAGGAGCTTGGCGAGCAGCTCGACCGCCGTTTCGAGATTTTCTGGACCGGCCCCAAGGTCTGCTCCAGCGAATATCCGGCGAGCCACCTCAAGCAGGTGGCCGAACTGCTCGGCCGCAAGCCGTTCCTGTGGGACAACTACCCGGTCAACGATGGCAGCAAGGCGAGCAGCTACCTACACCTGCGCGCCTTCGAGAATCGCCCTGCCGAGCTGGCGGAGCTGATCTCTGGCCACGCGGTCAACCCGATGAAGCAGGCAGCGCTCTCCGCCCTGCCCCTCGCCACCCTGCCGATGAGCTACCGACTCGGCAAGCAGTACGACCCCGACAAGGCGCTGCATGCCGCCCTCAACGCCACCTGCGGCCCGCAGATCTCGGCGATGATCGAGGCCGACCTGCCGCTGTTTCAGGATCTGGGGCTGGCACAGCTCACCCCCGAGCAGATTGCCGCCCTCAAGGCGCGCTATCTGCCGTTTCGTGACCAATCCTGCGTAGACGAAATCGTGCGCTGGCTGGACGGGGAGTATGTGTTCGACCCCGACTGCCTGACCGACTAAACCGCCCCCTGCGGGGGGCAGAAAGGAGGTTGTATGGATGCACACCTGCTTTACCAGAATCTGGCGGTGATCGCCGCCTTCTTGCTGATCTACAGCCTGATTGCGGGGCGCTTCGAGTCAAAACTGGTCAACGGCCCCCTGCTCTTTCTGCTGACCGGCTGGTTGCTGGGGCCGGGCGGGCTTGAGCTGCTCTCCCTCTCTATCGACAGCGCCGGCATCAAGCTGCTGGCCGAGCTGACGCTAGTCATCGTGCTGTTCAACGATGCCGCCAACACCAACTGGCATGTATTGCTGGCCAACCGCCAGCTCCCCATCCGGCTGCTGCTGATTGGCCTGCCCCTCACCCTGCTCTGTGGTGCCCTGTTTGGCCACTGGATCTTCCCCGACCTGCCACTGCTGGAGATGGCTATCCTCTCCACCATTCTTGCGCCCACCGATGCGGCGCTCGGCAAGGCGGTGGTAAGCAACCCCGCGGTGCCGGCACCGGTGCGTGAAGGGCTCAATCAGGAGAGCGGCCTCAACGACGGCATCTGCGTACCGGTGCTGCTTCTGCTGCTGGCCCTTATCGCCCCCACCGAGCAGCATGCAGGCACAGCAACGCTGGCCATCACCCTGATGCTGGAGGAGATCGGCATTGGCCTGCTGGTCGCTTTTGTGTTGACCAGCTTCACCATTCGGCTACTGAAAATCTCCTATCTCAACGGCTGGCAACTGCCGCTCTGGCGCCAGCTCACCATGCCGGGGCTGGCCCTGCTCTGCTTTGCACTGGCCCAGACTCTCGGTGGCAGCGGCTTTATCGCCGCCTTTGTCGGCGGCCTCTTTATCGGCCACCGGCTCGGCGAGCACAAGCACGCCTATATGGACAGCTGCGAAGGTTACGGCGACCTGCTCTCCGTGGTGATCTGGATGGTGTTTGGCGCAACCCTGATGCCCATCCTGCCCGAGCTGCTGCACTGGCAATACTGGATCTATGCCATTGCCAGCCTCACCCTGCTACGGATGCTACCGGTCTGGCTGAGCCTCATCGGCACCGACCTCAAGCCGGAGCTCAAGCTCTTTATCGGCTGGTTCGGCCCGCGGGGCCTTGCCAGTATCGTCTTTGCGGTGATGGTGCTGCAAAACGAGCCTGCCCTGATTGGCCAGCGTCCCATCATCGCCACCGTGCTCTGCACCATCATATTGAGCGTCATCCTGCACGGCCTCACCGCCAACCCCTGGGTCGAGCGTTTCAAGCCTCGCTGAGCCACCCTGCGCCCATAAAAAATGCCACCGACCGGTGGCATTTTTCTTGTCTGGTGCGGGTCACTGACAGCGCTCAACCAAGCGCCAACCAGACTCCCACCCCCAGCATCAGAGTACCGGCGATGCGGTTCATCAGGGTGACGTTGCCGCTCTTGGCGAGGAAGTGGCGCAGGGTGCGGCCACCGCTGGCGTAGAGCAGCAGGCAGGAGAACTCGATGACCAGGATCAGCGCCACCAGCGCGCTGATCTGCGGCACCATCGGCTTGTCGGCAGAGATAAAGGGGGGCAGCAGGGAGATCATGAAGGCCCACCCTTTGGGGTTGGCGATGGCGGTGACGAAACCCTGCAGCGCCAGCCCCATGGCGCTGGTCTGTTGACCGGCCGAGAGATCCGCCGGAATGGCCATCTTCCCCTTGGCCTGCCACATCTGGATGCCGAGCCACACCAGATAGGCGCCCCCCACATATTTGAAGGCGGCGAAGATCCCCGGATAGTTGAGCATGATGGCTGCCACCCCGATCACCGACAACACCGAGACCAGCCCGACCCCGATCAGCTCCCCCCACATCATGTGCAGGGTGCGGCGCACCCCCAAGCTCATCCCCAGAGTCATCGACAGGGTCATGCACATGCCCGGGGTCACCGAGACAAAGAAAAAGGTCGGGATAAACAGAGCCAGAATGGCCGGATCGATCCAGCTGGACACAACACACCTCCATATGACGAGAGCGGGAAATCACGAAAACGGGACAGGATTGACACAACCCAGCAAGTTGTACCACATATTCAGGGGATAAAGCGCTCAATCATGCCTAAACGGCTCCTTTCTCACAAGAAAAAACCTTTTCTTCAGCACATTTCAGCAATAAAAGCCTGTGACAGCTCCTGACGTGCATGTGTAAGATGTCTGCTCCTCCAATTCCGGATTAGAGCCATTTATGTCATTGAATAATCTATCAATACGTGTCCAGGTCTTGATACCTTTGCTGCTGGCCAGCCTGCTGATGATGGTGATGATCGCCATCAGTAAACAGGGTCTGGATGAAGCCATCAATGACATAGATGAGACGACCCAGACCGTGGTTCAGCACAAGGACGATATTGCCAAACTGATCCACGCCACCTACCGGTTGCGCACCAGCGCCATCTATGGCCTCTACGATGCCAAGCTGTTTGCCGCACTACCCGCAAACCTCAACAGCGCCGAGCAGGAGATCAACGCCATCCTCGGCCGTCTGGTGCTCCCCGGTGCCGAGCAGGATAACCGTCAGGTCGCTGCCGCCCTGCAGGCCTACCTCAGCCATACCCGCAGCAACATGCTGCCGCTGCTGGCGCAAAAACATCAGGGTGGCGGCGATCCGGTCGCCTACGAGGCGGCTCGCCTCCATTTCCGCGAGCTGGGTGAACAGCTGATCAAGCAGATCGATAGCATGTCCGCCCACATCAACCAGCTGATCCAGCAAGAGCTGGCCGAAGAGCAGGCCCACTACGACGCCACCCTGCTGCGTACCCTGCTGCTCACCGCAGGTACCCTGCTGGCGGCGCTGATCTGTGGCTGGGTCCTCTCCGGGCGCATCGTCAGCCCCATCAGTCAGCTGCAAGAGGTGATGCACGCCGTGGCGCAAGGGCGCTTCAACGTGCGCGCCAAAGCGGAAGGCAACAACGAACTGACCCGTCTGGCCAAAGATATCAACCTCACTCTGGGGCAACTTGGCAGCACCATCGAGAACCTGACCGGGATCAGCAACAGCGTCGCCTCCGCCGCCACCGAGCTGGCCGCCGTGATGACCC
The DNA here is from genome assembly GCF_040908445.1 of Aeromonas sp. R10-2. NCBI lineage: Bacteria > Pseudomonadati > Pseudomonadota > Gammaproteobacteria > Aeromonadales > Aeromonadaceae > Aeromonas > Aeromonas sp. R10-2. Next base: position 35,933 of record NZ_JBFODS010000058.1, read on the forward strand.
AGTCCGAGGCCAATGCAAAGCAGCAGCACAGCGAGATCGAACAGGTCGCCTCCGCCGTGACCGAACTCTCCAGCACCGCTGACAATGTCAACCACAATGCCGCCATCGCCGATGAGCTGGCGCGGGATGCCAATGGCCGGGTCGAACAGGGGCTCGCCCTCTTTACCGAAAGCATCGCCGCCAACAGCCGGATGGCAGGCAGTCTGGAAGATGCCGCCGCCATCGTGGCCCAGCTCAAATCCCAGTCCGAGCAGATCGGCAAGGTAATTGAAGTGATTCAGGGGATCTCCGAGCAGACCAACCTGCTGGCACTCAATGCCGCCATCGAAGCGGCCCGTGCCGGTGAAACGGGTCGTGGTTTTGCGGTGGTGGCCGACGAGGTGAGAATGCTGGCGGCCCGTACCCAGGACTCCACCAAGGAGATCCAGGCCATCATCGAGCGGCTGCAGAGCCAGTCCCAATCCGCCAACAACGGCGTGCAGGAGACTCTGGAGATCCTCAGCCATAACCAGCGCTTGTCCGCTCAGGTGCAGGATCTGCTAAGCGGCATTACCGGTGCCGTGCGCCAGATCAACGACGCCAACGCCCAGGTCGCTACCGCCGCCGAGGAGCAGTCCTGCGTCACTGCCGACATCAACCGCAATATCACCAATATTCACGAGATCGTGAGCCAGAGCTCCGCTGGTATCAGCCAGAGCGCCAGTGCCAGCAACGAACTCTCCCAGCTCGCCGAGCAGCAACGCAAGCAGCTGGCCCAATTCCAGCTGTAAGCGCACAAAGTGAACCAGACAAAAAGGCCCGCAAGGGCCTTTCTTGTTGATGGAGCAATGGCTTTGTCTCTGTTTTAAACGCCATTTTTTGGCCGTTGGTGCCATAAGGGGCTGGGCTGCCCTGTCAAATATCGGTATGGTAGAGGCACGTTACTCCCCCTCACGTGAGCACACCATGAGCCTGAGATTCAAGAAACCCGCTTTTATCGCCCTGGGGCTCATCGCCCTCATTTCCGCCGCCTGGCTCGACTACTACCTGCCGGAGCACACCATCGCCACCATCACCGGGGTCGAGGTGAAGCGCACCGACAAGGATGGCCCCATCAGCCAGAAGAACCCGGCTGACGGCCCCACCACCGATGTCTACTACATCTACACCGAGCGCCCCGGCGAGAAGATCCGGGTGTTTCGCAATGAAGATACCGAGTGGGGCTGGCCCTTCTACTTCAAGTTCAACGCCGCCGACGTCCAGGCCAAGGCCAAGTCGATGGAGTTCGAGAAACGCCTGGCCATCATTACCTCCTACGGCTGGCGCATCAACATGTTCTCCATGTTCCCCAACGTCACCAAGATTGAGAGCACCGAGCCTGACGCCTCCACCTGGAGCTTCTTCCGCTGGTTCTGGTTCGGCCTCTGGGCACTGGTGATGGGCAAAGCCGCCATCGCAACCTGGCGCTACTTCGATCGTCTCGAGGACGAGCTATGAGCGAGCCGAGCAAGACCCGCACCAGCTTCTACCGCCGCCTCTACGTGGCCTGGCTGATCAGCCAGGGCACGGATACGGTGCCCGCCATCATGGAGGCGACCGGCATGCCGCGCCGCACCGCGCAGGATACCCTGACGGCGCTGGCCGAACTCGATATCAGCTGCGCCTTCGAGCAGACCGAAGGGGCTCGCCACCTACAGGGGCACTACCGCATCAGCGACTGGGGGCCCATCAATCCGGCGTGGATCAAGGCTCAACTGCCGCTTATCAAAGAGACGTTGAGCTATCCCTGATCCGGGAACCGCTCTGCAATCACACTCTGCTTTAAATTAAAGAGGGGCCAGCCGGCAAGGCTGGCCCCTCTTTTTTCAGGCCGATGTCGTGACAGGTCGCCCTACTCGGGCATGGCCGAATCCTCAAGCTCCCCGTCAGACTCGCCGCGGGTGCAGTCGATGATGGAGCGCTTGGGGTTGTTGGGGTCGCGCAGCAGCAGAGGCGCCAACCCCTCGTCATGCTTCTGCTCGTCACCAAACTCGCTGCCGTAGGCGTTGTGGGTCAACCGGCGGGCATTGGCGATGGGAGTATCGACAAAGAGAGCATGCACTTCGAAGCTGGAAGCGGGCACGATAAAGCCGACCACCGGCAAGCCGTGCAGCTCCTCGTGCACCTTGTACCAGGCAAAGCCGTCGCTCACCTTGTAGGGGGTGTAGTTGGCCAGTTGTAGATTGGCGGGCCTGCCCGTCTCATCCACATAGAGATCGGTAAATTCACAGGTCGCCAGCCCCTGCCACATCCGCTCGAATGGCGTCGCACAGCCTGTCAGTTGCAACCCGGCCAGCAGCACCAAGCCTCTCTTCCACATTCCCCGCCCCTTCTTGCAAAAATGAACCGGCGCTCAGTCAAACGCCCGCAGCCGCGTCACCAGCAGATCGATAAAGCCCGGACGATCCAGCCCCAACAATACCAGCGCATTGGCTGGCTTGCCGGTCAGACCATAACGATCCACCACCGTCATCCCCAATGTATGCTTCCCGCTGGTCTCGATATCGACCCGGCACTCGACTCCGTGGAACAGCTCGGGAGCCAGCAACCAAGCAATGGTACAGGGGTCGTGGAGCGGTGCACCAGCAAATCCCCACTTGGGATCCCGATGGTAGATCATGAAAAAGTCGAGCAGCCCGGCCACACACTGGGCCACCGGATTGGTGATGGTGCGTACCAGTTCGATATCCTCGTCCATCACCTGCGCCTCGTGGGTCACATCGAGGCCGCACATGGTGATGGGGATACCCGACTTGAAGACCATATCGGCCGCTTCCGGGTCCACATAAATATTGAATTCCGCCGCAGGCGTCCAGTTGCCCGCCCCTGCGGCGCCCCCCATCAGCACGATGCGAGCGATCCTGGGTTTGAGCTCGGGATGAGCCGCCAGCAGCAGGGCGATATTGGTGAGCGGGCCGGTCGGCACCAAAGTCACGGGCTCCGGGCTCTCGCGCAGACATCTGGCCATTAGCTCGATCCCCGTCATCCCCAGCGGCGCAAAGGCGGGATCCGGCAACTTGGGGCCATCGAGGCCCGACTCGCCGTGAACGTTGTCGGCGATGATAAGCTCGCGGGCCAGCGGTTTCGGTGCCCCGGCCGCCACCGGAATATCGTCACGTCCCAGCAGGGTGAGGATGCGCAGGGCATTGTTGAGGGTCTTGTCCGGCGTCTGGTTGCCCGCGCTGGTGGTAACCGCCAGCACCTTCAGTTCAGGGCTAGCCAGCGCCAGAATGAGGGCGATGGCGTCGTCGTGGCCGGGATCACAATCGAGAATAACGGGCAGTGCCATGGGATGAGTCCTTACAACATAACAGGGAGCCATACCTTAACAAGCAAGCTTCGGATGAACTCGGGAAGGGGTCACAAAACGGGGCCTTGTTGGTGACCCAGGCGGTTTGCACGGCACGCCGCATCGCTCAAAGCGGCTCATTATCAAGAGGTTGCATGGCGTCATGCCGTTCATTTTCCGAGGCTGCGCACCGCCCATTCGCCCGGCCGCGCCGGTTCGGGTATGATCGACCCCCGTTTTCTGCCCGTGCCCCCTATGTCCGTTATCGTCGACACCTTTATCGCCCCGCCTTGCAGTGCCGCCATCGAGATCCTGTTCGAAGATGAGCACCTGCTGCTCATCAACAAGCCGAGCGGCCTGCTGAGTCTGTCGGGCAAGAACCCGCAGAACCTCGACTCGGTTCACTATCGCTTGGTGCAGGATTTCCCCGGCTGCACTTTGGTGCATCGCCTAGATTTTGGCACCTCAGGCATCATGGTGGTCGCCAGAAACAAGGCCATCAATGCCCTGCTCTGCCAGCAGTTCAGTCAGCGGGCGGTGAGCAAAGCCTACAGCGCCCTGCTGCGCGGTCATTTGATTGACGACGAAGGGGTTATCGACGCTCCCATCGCCAAGGATCCGTCGATTTTCCCGCTGATGAAGATCTGCGCCGCCAGCGGCAAACCCGCCCGCTCCCGCTATCGGGTGATTGAGCGGCTGGCGCAGCAGATACAGGGGCAGACCGTGCCACTGACCCGGGTACGACTGGTGCCACAGACCGGCCGCACCCATCAGCTGCGCATCCACAGTCAGCTGCTGGGTCATCCCATTCTCGGTTGCGATCTCTATGGTGGCCTGCTGCCAGCCAGCTGCGAACAGGCACCGCGGCTGATGCTGCATGCCAGCGAGCTGGATTTTGCTCATCCGGTGAGCGGCGAGCCGATGCAAGTACGCTGTCCAGCGCCGTTTTAGAGCCAATAGGGAGAGACAACCAGCGCAAGTGCAGCGGGATCAGTGAAAGGCGTGACGGGAGAGGAAAGGCGGTAAACGGCGGATAAAGATAGGGGCCGCGCTTTCGCAACGGCCCCCACCCCCCACTCTTTGTGGTGCTATCAGATCAGCTTGCGGGCAGCGCCCAATACGATCTTGATGGCATCAGATTCGGTCTTCGCCATGGTCTCGGCGTTCGGGATCTCTTGCTGGGTACGGTTGACGATAACGCCAGCCACCATACCGGCACGCAGGCCCTGGCTGGAGCACATGGTCAGCAGGGTTGCGGACTCCATCTCATAGTTCAGCACGCCCATGGCTTGCCACTCTTTCATGGAACCCTGGAAACGGCTCACTACGCGGCCGGATACGGTGTCGTAACGCTCCTGACCCGGGTAGAAGGTGTCAGAGGAGGCAGTCACACCGATGTGCAGCTTGGAGCCCATCTCTTTGGCGGTGTTCACCAGCGCAGTGGTGCAGTCGAAGTCGGCAACAGCCGGGAACTCCATCGGAGCAAAGTGCAGGCTGGCACCGTCGAGGCGCACGGAACCGGTGGTCACGATCACGTCACCCACGTTCAGGTGCGGCTGGATGGCGCCAGTGGTACCGATACGCAGGAAGGTGCGAATACCCAGCTGGGCCAGCTCTTCTACCGCGATGGAGGTGGACGGGCCACCGATACCGGTAGAGCAGATGATCACGGCCTTGCCGTCCATCTCGCCGCGCCAGGTAGTGAATTCACGATGGCTGGCCAGGTGCACCGGGTTATCCAACAGCTCTGCGATACGCTTCACGCGCTCGGGGTCACCGGGGACGATCGCCAGGGTGGCGCCTTGCAGATCCGCTTTCTTCAAACCCAAGTGAAATACATCAGACATATTGGACTCCTGGTTGCCCCCTGCCAGCATGGTCAGGGCACAAGTTAAGATGATTCTTTATGATACTTTCAAGCCTTTACCCCTCTCTTCGGGGAGGCGCCAACTATGGTCGAAAGCGCTTTCCAATTCCTTGAAGCGCCTCACACTTCCACGCATTGACAGTGACAAACATTGCGCAAAACGTTTGCTAACTCAATGAAATAATTGACAAACGTTTTTCTGCTAATCGAGTCAGATGCGGGAAAGTCAAGCCTGGTTCAGCGCTTAATTAACGACTCGTGATCGACCCCGTAAAGTTGTAAACAAGATGCTTTTGTATCCCTTTCTAGATGGTAGCCTAACTCTCAACTACCACTTAATGGCTAACTATAGGAAGTCCATCATGGCTACATTCAAATTCTATATTCCCGCAATCAACCTGATGGGTGCCGGCTGTCTGCAAGAGGCAGCCGCCGATATCAAGGGTTACGGCTATCGCAAGGCGTTGATCGTCACCGACAAAATTCTCAACCAGATCGGCGTGGTCGCCAAGCTCACCACCCTGCTGGCTGAACATGGTATTGAAAGCGCTGTTTTCGATGAGACCAAACCCAACCCCACTACCAGCAACGTCGAAGCGGGTCTGGCGATGATCAAGGCCAACGGCTGCGATTGTGTCATCTCGCTGGGTGGCGGCTCGCCTCACGACTGCGCCAAAGGCATTGCGCTGGTCGCCGCCAACGGTGGCAGCATCAAGGATTACGAAGGGGTGGATCGATCCGCCAAGCCGCAGTTGCCGCTTATCGCCATCAACACCACCGCCGGTACCGCCTCCGAGATGACCCGCTTCTGCATCATCACCGACGAAGCGCGCCACGTGAAAATGGCCATCATCGACAAGTACGTTACCCCGCTGATGTCGGTCAACGATCCCGAGCTGATGCTGGCCAAGCCAGCGGGTCTCACCGCCGCCACCGGCATGGATGCCCTGACCCACGCCATCGAAGCCTATGTCTCCACCATCGCCACCCCGGTGACCGATGCCAGCGCCGTGATGGCCATCGCGCTGATTGCCAAGCACCTGCGCACCGCCGTTCACCATGGCGATGACCTGCATGCCCGCGAGCAGATGGCCTATGCCCAGTTCCTGGCCGGCATGGCCTTCAACAACGCAAGCCTGGGCTATGTGCACGCCATGGCCCACCAGCTGGGCGGTTTCTATGACCTGCCCCACGGTGTCTGTAACGCCGTGCTGCTGCCCCACGTTCAGGCGTTCAACGCCCAGGTGAGCGCGGCTCGTCTGAAGGATGTCGCCCGCTACATGGGGGTGGATGTGAGCGCCATGAATGACGAGCAGGGCGCCGCCGCGGCCATTGCCGCCATCAAGCAGCTGGCGCTGGATGTGAAGATCCCGGCCGGTCTGGAGCAGCTCGGCGTCAAGGCCGATGACTTCGATACCCTGGCCAGCAACGCCCTGAAAGATGCCTGCGGCTTCACCAACCCGAAACAGGCGAGCCACGAAGAGATCGTCGCCATCTTCCGCGCCGCCATGTAACGGCTGCCGGATTGCCAGAAAGGGTCGCAGTGCGGCCCTTTTTATTGGCTGATGGATCAATGGCTTTTTACTTCCGTGGAGGGAGTCGGTATGATTTGCCGAGCCAAAAAGACTGTATGGATGATCTGAACTCGATATGCGGATGAAACACCTGATTGCCGCGGCTTTGACCGCCCTCACCCTCTCCGGTTGCAGCCTGGTCTATCGTATCGATATTCCCCAGGGCAACTATGTGGAACAAAAACAGGTCGACAAACTGCGCCAGGGGATGACCCGCGAGCAGGTCAGCTATGTACTGGGAACCCCCATGCTGCGTGACGGCTTTGACCCCAACACCTGGTACTACCTCTATGAATTCCAGCCGGGCCACGGCGACAAGGAGCGCAAAGAGCTCACCGTCACCTTCGCCAACGACAGGCTGACCACAGTGACGGGTGACTTCCCGCTGCCAGCAGCCTTCAATACCCCGCTCTGATATCCCGCAAAACCGGCCTCGCGCCGGTTTTGTTTTATCAAGCCCCGCGTAATTCATCCTGCCCGACAACACTGAGTCATTTCTCCCCATTGCAGCTACCCGCAAATTGCCTGATGCTGATGAGCAGCCACCATGGCATCAACACCATCGAATGACACAGGGAGAATCCCCATGAGCCGGATCCTGATTGCCGGAGCCAGCGGCCTGATCGGTCGCGAACTGGTGCAGCAACTGCCTGCCGAACATGAACTGACCCTGCTCTGTCGCAAGCCGGGCAAGGAGGCGCACCACTGGCTGCCGGTCAATTTTGATGATCTGGCCAGCGTCACCCTCTCCCGCCCGGTGGATATCGCCTTCTGTGCCCTCGGTACCACCCGCAAGGAAGCGGGCTCTGCCGAGGCGTTTCGCCGGGTCGATCTCGACTATGTGGTCGCCTTTGCCGAACTGGCCCGCCGCCACGGTTGTCAACGGCTGATCGTGGTCTCGAGCATGGGAGCCAGCGCATCGTCCCCGGCTCTCTATCCGCGTACCAAGGGAGAGATGGAGCAGGCCCTGCTGGCCCAATCCTGGCCACGGCTCGCCATCGTGCGGCCCGCCATGCTGCTCGGAGATCGCCAGCCACAGCGCCGCTCCGAGCAGATCTTTCAGACCATCTACCCGCTGTTTCGGCCGCTGCTGGTGGGCAAGCTCGCCCGCTGGCGCGCCATCGAGGCCCGTCAGGTGGCCCGCGCCATGATCGCCCTCTCGAAACTGCCCGCCGGGTGCGAGATTGTCGAAAACGAGCAACTGCTGGCTCTCTGAACCCGACCTTCCCCACTACTTAAGCTCTATGCCGTAAAAACAGCAGGGCAAACCAATTGGCTTGCCCTTTGTCTATCTGTTGGCGTGATACACCCCAACCATCTCTTGCCACCATTGACCGCGCTCGGCAGTCAGGGCAACCGCCATCAACCGCGAATATGGTCGATAAAGGCGTCGATCTGCTCGCGGGTGCAGGCGGGGTTCATAAAGACGGCCTTCTCCCCTGCGATGTAGGAGTACTTGCCGCGGGCGTCATAGTCGGAGTGGGCCACCGCCTCCACCCAGTTGGTGTAGAGCCCCACCTTGCCGCGCCCCTTGAACAGGCTGCGGTGATAGTCAGTGTTGCGCTGCAACCGCGTCTTGTAGGCGGGATCGCTTGAGCGGGCCAGCTCGAAGGCGAATTCGGCTTCAGGATTGCTCACCCACTCGGGGTTGTAGATCTTGAAGCCGACGCTCGGCCCCTGATTCTCCTGCGCCACCAGCTTGACGTTGCCAAGCTGACTCAGGCGATAGCGGAAGTAGTTGGCATTTTGCAGGCAGTGGGCCAGCACGGTGCGATACCCCTCCACCCCCATATAGTTGAGCGCCGCATAGGCACCGAACAGGCCACTCGCGCCGCGGGAGCACTCGATGGTGGATTGCAGGTGGGTCTGGCCCTGAATGTCCCGCTCGAAGTAGGAGAAGTTCTCCGGGTCATTCTCCATCGCCTTGAGGTCATCCTGCTCTTTAATCATCACCAGACTGGAGGTGTAGGGCACATAGCCCCACTTCTGGAAGTCGACGGTGAAGGAGTCGGCATATTTCAGCTCGGCAAAGCGTGCCACGTTGCGCTCGATCCCCGCCAGGGTGGCGCTGTTGATGGCGAGCGGGTTGGCGGCAAAGTCGTAACCCAGGAAGAAGATCATCGACCAGCCGATGGCGGCATCGACGTGGATGTGAGGTTTGACCGCCACCTCGAACTGCTCGCAGAGGCGATTGCGCAGCTCGAACACGGGTTTCACCTGATCGACCCCGAAGGTATCGGTGGTGCCCATGGTGAGCATGATGGTGGGCACCACGTGTTTCAGGGCAAAACAGGCGGTCAGGGTGCGCTCGAGATGGTCGAGATCGATGTCATTGTTCTCGCCGACCTGAATGCGGATAGTCTTGTTCTCGATGTCGACCCCGAGCAGGGAGAGGTTGGTGATGTTGGAGTAGTGACCGCCCTGGGAGTTGATGATGCGGTAATCCTGATAGTGGCCGAGCCCCTTGTGCTTGGCCTCGGGCAGGCTTTTGCGAATGCCGAGCAGGTAGCCATAGAGGTTACAGAAGGTCCCCCCCTGGGTGAAGATGCCGGTGGCGCGAGCCGGGTCGTAGCCCGCCAGCAGCGCAATCTGGCGCACCACCTTCTTCTCCAGCTCCTCGGCCACCCCGGCGTATTCGGAGTAGACCAGATTGGGGTTGGCCAGAATGCCCAGCTGGGCACCGTAGATGGCGGGATCCGCCGACATGGTGATGACGTTCTCGACACTGGAGGGGTTCTCCCAATCCTTCGTCAGCGCGGCGGCAAACAACAGCTCGGCCATGGGCTCGCCCGGGGTGCGCATGGTGGCGGGCACCGGCATGGTCTCGCAGAGATCGGCCAGGCGGGCACGGCCATCAGGCCAGGCGTTCAGGCGGGCATCCGGCGCCAGGCCACGGGCCCGAAATTCGTTGAGGGTGGCAAATCCGGGTTCGCGAAAAACCGGCCAGAGATCGGGATTGCGCGAGAAAAAGTTGGCTTTGACGGTGGCGAAACGGGCGGAGAAATCGGGGTGGACGGCATTGACACTTTCGTCTTGCAGATAAACTAAGTCACTCATTTTTATACCATTAGTACAGCAAATGTGCGGCCGTTATACCCCTGAGCCAGCGGGGCCGACAGTGACAATATCTAATGGCCTACCCTACTTTTTGTCATGTATCAGTCATCACAAGGGCTGGCAAAAAGGCGCCTTTGAGGCGCCTCTTTATATTTCGTGATCTTGCTCCCATCCTGGCTGACAGCGCCCTCACTAACGGACCGCCATCAGCACAGCGCCCCCTCAACGCAGGGAGGCCAACAGCCACCGGGCAAACTCCGCCAGCTCGCTCTGCTGCTGCGGGAAGGCCGCCAACCAGGGCTGCAGACGCGCGGCAACAGCGTCCGGTCGATAGCCGCAACCCGCCAGTTCGGCCGCCAGCCGATCAAACGGGGCCGGCTCCAGAGTATCGCTAAAGAGCTGCGCTCGGGTGATGACCCCTTTCTCCACATCAAAGTGCAGCTCCACCCCGCCCCAGCTGAACCGCTCCTCCAGCAGATGGGTGAAGGCGGGCGCGTGGCCATAGTTCCACTCCCAACTGCGCTGGCAGGCGAAGGTCTCGGCAAAGCCCGGCAGATCCGGCATCTGCTCGGGGGAGATATGCTCGGGCTCAACTCGCGCGCCGTAATGGTGGAAGAAGGCCTCCTGCAGCGCCTCGCTCACCTGTTGATGGTCGATCCCCGGCAGCAGTTCGCACAGATTGGCCACCCGGCTGCGCACCGAGGTGATCCCCTTGGCCGCCAGCTTCTTGGGGTCGGGGTTGAGATAGTTGGCAAGGCGGCCGAGATCGGCATCCAGCAGCAGGGTGCCGTGGTGAAAACCGCGATCCAGAGTCTCCCGATAGGCCGACCCCGATACCTTGCGCTCCCCGTCCGGGGTGGCCACCAGCAGATCGTTGCGACCAGAGGCAAACGCCTCGATCCCCAATCGCTTGAGCCCGTCCAGCACGATGGCGGTGGAGACGCTCTTGTCATACTCCGGCTTGCCCGCCATGAAGGTGAAGCAGCTGTTGCCAAGGTCGTGGAACACGGCGCCGCCACCGCTGCTGCGACGCGCCAGGGTCACCCCGTCCTCTTCCATGCGGCGGGTATTGCACTCCTTCCACGGGTTCTGGGCACGGCCAATCACCACGGTATTGGCATTGCGCCAGAGGAACAGCACCCGCTGACCGGGGTCCATCTGGCGGAAGATGCACTCCTCAACGGCCAGATTGAACAGGGGATCGTGAGAGTCGGAGAGAAGCAGACGCAAGCGGGACATAAAAAGACCTTATCCGGAACTGGGGGCAACATGATAACACTGACGGGGTACCGTCACTGAGCTGTCGCACATTAACCGGTGCGCAGCAGCCGCGATACATTTGCGTCACACCTGACTGCCCTATAAAAGTATCTATTGATATAACGACACAGCTTGACGTGCAACCACGGAAAAAATGCAGTTTAGCCACAATGATAACGATAAAGACGGGAAAAAGTGGCTAGAATGCGACCACTTCGATAGGCCATATGACTCTCTTGTTGGTCACATAACTTGCAAAAAAGCGGCATGTATCCATCCCGTGTGATGAACGACACAAAAATGACTTTCCAACCCCCCTATACCCCATTGCAAACGCCTTTTCTCCCCTTGCAGGTGACACAAAATTGCTTGAATCTAGCCTAGACACCGCTCCCGAGAGAAACGTTGTATGACGGAGAACGCAGCCCCCCGCCAGCCCCTCAGCTGGTTTATGCCAATGCTGGTCGGTATGGTCATCGCGACCCTGACCTCTTCCCCCGTGCGAGCCAGCGAGCAGGTCATCGTCCAGTTGCCGTGGCAACACCAGTTCCAGTTTGCCGGTTACTACGCGGCCATCGCCAAAGGGTTTTATCGGGAGGCCGGTCTGCATGTCACCCTGCGCGAAGCGGACTCCCGCACCGATGTGGTCAGCGAGGTGATCTCGGGAAAGGCCCAGTTTGGCATCAGCGGCAGTGATCTGCTGCTGGATCGGGCTGCCGGTCGTCCGGTGGTGGTACTCGCCGCCCTGCTGCAGCACTCGCCGCTGGTTCTGCTCACCCTGGATAGGCCAGATATTCGCAATCCGGCCGATCTGGCCAACAAGCGACTGATGCTGGAGCCTGGCTCCAACGAGCTGCTGACCTACCTTTCCCACCAGACCCGCAGCCGCGACTGGGTCACCCTTCCCTACAAACAGGGGATTCAGGCACTGCTGGCGGGCAAGGTGGATGCCATCAGCGCCTACAGCACTACCGAGCCCTTCTATCTGCAACAAATAAAGGGATCCCCTATCGGGTCTTCAGTCCGCGCACCATCGACTTCGACTTCTACGGCGACAACCTGTTTACCTCCGAGCGGGAGCTGATCACCCGACAGGATCGGGTCTACGCCTTCCAGCAGGCCAGCCTCAAGGGGTGGCGCTATGCGATGGACCACCCCGAAGAGATGATCAACCTGATCATGGAGCAGTACCCGACCGGGGCTGGCCGTGAACAGCTGGAGTTCGAGGCTCGTGAAACCAGAGAGCTGATGCAGCCGGATCTGATCGAACCTGGCTACATGCAGCAGGAGCGCTGGCTGCAGATCGCCAAAACCTATCTGGAGGCGGGCATGCTCACGGTATTGCCCAACCTCGACCGCTTTATCTACGACCCGGCGCAGGAGCGGCTGCGCCAGCAACGGCAGCTGCTCGACAAGAGCGTGGCGGTGGCCATGCTCATCACCTTTACCCTGATGACCCTGCTCGGCATCTTCTTGCACCTCTATCTGCGCCTGCGCCAGGAGGCGCGGGATCGCCAGCGGCTGACCCGTGAACTGGCCCAGAGCGAGCAACACTACCGCTTCGTGGCGGAGAACAGCGCCGATGTAATCTGGACCATGGATGCCGCCAGCTTGCGCTTTCGCTACGTCAGCCCGGCCATCACTCCTCTGAGCGGCTACGAGGCCCCCGAGCTGTTTGCCCTGCCCCTCAAACAGCTGCTGCCGGATGCCTCAAGGCAGCTGCTGCGCGAGGAGATCTCCGCCACCCTGGAGGCCTGGCAGCGGGGGGAACATGACCAGACTCGCCGGGTCATTCGCACCCAGTTGCGCCACAAGGATGGCCATCTGGTGGCGACCGAGACCATCACCACCCTCCATGGCAACCACAATGCCCAGCCGGAGGCGATCCTCGGGGTCACCCGGGATATCACCGAGCGGGCAGCGCGGGAGGAGATGATGCGCCGCCTCGCCTTCTACGATCCCCTCACCGGGCTGCCCAATCGCCGCTTGCTGCAGCAACGGCTCAAGGAGCTGATGGAGCAGGAGACGCCCCGTCCGCTGGCATTGATGTTTATCGATCTCGATCACTTCAAGCCGATCAACGACACCTTCGGCCATGAGACCGGGGATATTCTGCTCAATATGGTGGCCGAGCGGATGAGCCACTGCGTGCGCAAACAGGATCTGGTGGCACGGCTGGGGGGCGACGAGTTCGTTATCTTGCTGCCGGAGAGTGGCGACGAAGTGCTGGCGGTGGCCGACAAGCTGCACCAGCAGCTGCGCCATCCGTTCCAGCTGGAGGGGCAGGAGCTGCTCATCTCCAGCAGTATCGGGCTGGCGCTCTATCCCGAGCACGGGGAGGATGCCAAGACGCTGATGCACCACGCCGATCAGGCCATGTATCAGGCGAAGAATCGCGGCCGCGGCCGGGTCTGCCTCTTTACCGAGGGCCTTGATCCCGAGCAGGGCGCCCTGCTGTGGCAACCCGGCCACGAGTGCGGTCACCCGCGCATCGATGCCGAGCATCGCCAGCTCTTCGTATTGACCAACCGGCTGCTGGAGCGGATGAAAGATCAGCACGAGGATCCGGCCCCGTTTCTGGAAAGTCTGGAGAGCCTGTTCGACATGGCCCGCCATCACTTCGCCTTTGAAGAGCAGATGTTGGCGGAGATCGACTATCGGGAGCTCGTCAGCCACCGTCAGGATCACCAGCGCCTGCTCAACAAGGCAGGTCAGCTACTGCACGCCGCCAAAGCGGGGACGCTGGGCAACGACGAGTTGCTCAACTTCATCATTCAGGAGCTGGTGGTCGGCCACATGAGTCAGGCGGATCGCCGCTACTTCCCTCTGTTCAGATCTGAGCGCAGCCTGTCGGTTGCGGAGGTGGTCGCCTAGTTCCCCCCTGTTCAGACCCGAGCGTAACGCGCCTCTTGCGAAAGGAGCGACCTAGTCACCGCGCAGGGCAACCACGGGGTCGAGACGCACAGCCCGCAGCGCAGGAGCGACCCCGGCCAATAGGCCAACCAGGGCGCTGCAACCGAGCGCCAGCAGCAGATAGAGAGGATGGAGGGTGAGCGGCAAGCCGGCCGCCAGCAGGGTGAGCAGCAGCTTGAGCCCCCCGAGCAGGGCCAGCCCCATGGCTCCGCCCAGCAGCGCCAGCACCACGGCTTCGAGCAGGAACAGCAATAAAATACGCCGCCGCGGACAGCCCAGCGCCATCAGCAAGCCCACTTCAGGGATCCGCTCCTGCTGGGCGATGCTCATGATACTGAAGATGCCGACCGCCCCGATCAGCAGCGAGATAATGCCGAGCCCGCCAACCGCCAGCTTGATGATGGAGAGTATCTTGTCGAGGCTGGTCAGCATGTCCTGCTGGGAGGTGAGGGTGAAATCCTCGGCGCCGTGGCGGGCGATCAGCAGCCGCCTGATCTGGGCGGTGATCTCGGCCTCCGTCTGCCCGGCGCGATAGATGACGTCGATCTCCTGCAGCCCCTCCTTGTTGAACAGCGCCTGAGCGTGAGCAGCGGGCAGATAGATCATGTCGTCCAGATCAAAGCCGAGAAATTGCCCTTTGGGAGCCAGCACCCCGGCCACTCGAAAACGGCGATCACCGGCCCGCAGCAAACTGCCCGGCGCATCGCCACCGGGAAACAGCTCAGCCGCCACCTTGGCACCCAGCACCGCATAGGCGCGGGGCATGGCACTGTCGTCCGCGGGCAGAAAACGCCCCTGCACCAGGGTGAGTCGCCAGCCGGAGAGCGCCGCCGGGCCGGTGCCCAGAATGGCGGTGCTGCGGGTCAGCCCGCGGCTGCGCACCTCCCCCTGCCCCTGCACTACAGGGAGCGCCGCATCGATACCCGGCAATTTGGCGAGGGCATCGGCGTCCTCCAGCAGCAGGGGACGGCTGCTGGAGAGGATGCCGGGCGGGCCGCCTGCGGTTTCGGTCTTGCCCGGGGTCACGGCGATCAACCGGGTGCCAAATTGGGAGAAGCTGTCGAGCAGATAGAGCCTGAGACCCTCGCCGATGCCGGTGAGCAGGGTCACCGAGGCGATCCCGATGGCAATGCCGAGCGCCGACAGCAGGCTGCGACTGCGCCCCGCCAGCAAGGCGCGCCAGAGCCAGAACAGCAGATCGGCGGCGCGCATCAGCCACCGCTCCATTGCCCGCTGCGCAGGCTGCTGACCGGATCTTGCCGTGCCGCCCGGGAGGCGGGCAGCCAGCTAAAAAACAGCCCGGTCAGCAGGGCCGCCGGTATGGTGCAGAAAGTAGCGAGCAGAGGGACCGCCGCCGGAAATCCGGGCCAAATCACTCCGGCGAGGGCAACCAGGGCATAGCCCAAGACCGTGCCAAACAGCGCGCCACTGCCGCTCAGCAGCAGCGCCTCCCACAAAAACAGCTGGCGGATCTGGCGGCTGTCGGCCCCCAGCGCCTTGAGCAGGCCGATCTCGCCAGTGCGCTGGCGGGTGCTGATCAGCGCCAGATTCATCATCATGATGCCGGAGACCAGCAGGCTGATGGCGCCGATGCCGGCAACCGCCAGGGTGAGGGTCGAGAGAATGGTGGAGAAGGTGGCCAGCATGGCGTCGCGGCGCACCACGGTCACATCGAGCACCCCGTGGCGCGCCTGCATCAGCTGCTCCAGTCGCTTGACCAGGGGGGGCACGGATTGCCCCGCCAGCGGCTGGATCAGCAGCCGAAACAGCCCCTCGGTGTTGAACAGCCGCATGGCGCTACCGACCTGGATCAGCGCCGCCTCGGCCATATCCATCCCCAGATTGCTGCTCTGGCTGGTGAAGACCCCCACCACCCGAAAGCGGCGATTGTCAAAACGCAGCCACTGTCCGACCGGATCGACCTGACCGAACAGCTCACGGGCCACCTTGGCCCCGAGCAGGACGGTCGGCCTGTCCTCTGCGGGATCCCCCGGCAGCCAGCGGCCGGAGAGTAGCTCCAGCCCGTGGGTATCGCGCAGCCCGTTGCTGCTGCCAAGCAGCATGGTCTGGCGCAGCCGCGCCCCCTGTTTGGCCTCGGCAAAGCCCATCACCAGCGGCACCAGCCGCACGTTTGGCTGATGCTGGCCAAGGTAGTGCATATCATCGAGAGTGATCTGCCGCAGACTGTTTCCGGTGACCGGCGGCAGCCCGCCGGTGGTCTCCTTGCGGCCCGGGAACATCACCAGCAGATCCTTGCCAAGGGAGCTGAACTGGTCCGCCACATAGCGCCTCGCCCCCTCCCCCAGCGCGGTGAGCAGCAGCACCGAGGTGACGCTCAGACTCACCGCCAGGATCAAGACCAGCGCCCGTGAACGCTGACGCAATAACGCCACGGCGGCAAAGCGGATCACATCGGGGCGCAGCATTCAGCCACCGCCGCTATCAATGTTGATGCGGCCATCGTTCATCAGGATCCGCCTGCCTGCCCGCTCACCGAGGCGCGGATCGTGGGTCACCACCACCAGCGTGATCCCCTGCTCCCGGTTGAGCCCCTCCAGCAGGGTAATCACCTCCTCCCCTGAGCGGGAGTCGAGATTGCCGGTAGGCTCGTCGGCCAGGATCAGCCGCGGCGCCATTGCCATGGCCCGGGCGATGGCTACCCGCTGACGCTGACCGCCGGATAGTTCGGCAGGGCGGTGTCCGGCACGATTATCCAGCCCCAGCTCCCCCAGCAACTGCTGGCTGCGGCGATGGCGCTCGGCGGGGGCGATCCCGCACAGCATCAGCGGCAGCTCGACGTTTTCACGGGCGGTGAGGCGGGAGATGAGGTGAAACGACTGGAACACAAAACCGATGCGATGGCCGCGCAGCTGGGCCAGCGCCGGCTCTGACAGAGTGGCGGTATCCTCCCCTCCCAGCCAGTAACGCCCCTCATCGGGCCGATCCAGCAGCCCCAGCACATTGAGCAGGGTCGATTTGCCGGAGCCCGAGGGGCCCATCACCGCCAGATACTCCCCCTCGGCAACCCGCAGGGAAACGCGGTCGAGGGCAGCCACTTCGCTCCCCCCCAGAGTGAAACGACGGCTGACTGCATCAAGGCGAATGAGATCACTCATCCGTCTGCTCCGTGGCGGTGCTGAAAGGGCCCTCCCCGACAATCTGTCCGGGCTGGGCAGCCAGCCGATCACCGGCAGCGAGCCCCTCGGCCACCTCAATCCAGTTCCAGTTCTCCACGCCCCAGCGGGGCACCACCCGCACCAGCTTATCCCCTTCCAGCCGCAGCACACTGCCATCGTCGGCCCGGCTGCTGGCCGCGACCCGCAGCACATCGGTGGCGCGGGTCACCTCGACCTCAAGGTCGGCACTGTAGCCAATAAGCAGGGGCACATCGGTGGGCAGGGCAGTGAGCGCTGCCTCCACCTCGACGGTGCGGGCCTGCTTCTCCAGCTCCTTCACATAGGGGGCGATACGGGTGACGGTGGCGGCAAAATCGCGCCCGGGCATGGCATCGAGCAGTACCCGGGCAGACTGGCCCACCTTGAGGCGGGCGGCATCCACCTCATCGATGGGGGCAGAGACATAGAGACAGCGATCGTCGATAAGATCGATCACCGGAGGCATGGCCACTCCGGGTGGTGAGGGGGTCATGTATTCGCCCAGCTTGCTGTTGACCTCCGCCACCACCCCGGCAAACGGCGCCAGCAGGCGACGCTCGCTCAAGCGGGCCTCCACCTGGGCGACCTGCGCCTCGTCAACCCGCTCCTGCTGACGGGATGCCTGACAGACATAGCGGCGGGTATCGGCCAGATTCTGGGCCTGCTCGGCGAGGGTGCGGGAGGTGAGGTTTTTGGCCAGCAAGGTGGCCAGCCGACTGGCCTCCCGCTCGTAGTAGGCCGCCTCGCTGCAGCGCTCCTCCCGCTGGGTCTTGCCAAGGGCCTGCTGGGCACGGGCACGGGCGAGATCGGCGCGGATATCATCACTCCAGAGGGTCAGCAGCAGATCCCCTCGGGCTACCCTGTCTCCGGCCTTGACGGCGATCTGCTCCACCACGCCGCCACCGGGCAGACTGAGCCCGGCCCGCTGACACGACTTGATGGTGCCGGCCCGGGTGTTGACCACGGTGACCAGCACATCCCCCCGCCCGACCTCAGCCAGCCTGAT
The DNA here is from genome assembly GCF_040908445.1 of Aeromonas sp. R10-2. Lineage (NCBI taxonomy): Bacteria > Pseudomonadati > Pseudomonadota > Gammaproteobacteria > Aeromonadales > Aeromonadaceae > Aeromonas > Aeromonas sp. R10-2. The sequence goes on from NZ_JBFODS010000058.1 coordinate 54,072, forward strand.
CGGCGTCGGCTGCGGTCGCCACCACCATGCCACAGCAGCCACCGCTACCACAGCGCCACTTCCCCACCACAACCAACCTCTCTTCATCGCGCATCCTTTCGCTAGTGACTCCCGTCATGTGCGTCGGGAGAGCAGGGCATAATAGAGCAAGGGTATCACCACCAGGGTGAGCAAAGTGGAGACCAGGATCCCGAAAATCAGGCTGATGGCCAGTCCGTTGAAGATGGGATCATCGAGGATAAACAGGGCCCCGATCATCGCCGCCAGCGCCGTCAGCATGATGGGTTTTGCCCGCACCTGCGCCGCTTCGATCACCGCCTGCTCGAACGCCACCCCGGCGCTGCGTTGCTGCTCGATAAAGTCCACCAGCAGGATGCTGTTGCGTACGATGATCCCGGCCAGGGCGATCATCCCGATCATCGAGGTGGCGGTAAACTGGGCCCCCAACAGGGCGTGGCCCGGCATCACCCCTATGATGGTGAGCGGAATGGGGGCCATGATGATGAGCGGCACCAGATAGGAGCGGAACTGGGCCACCACCAGCAGGTAGATGAGGAGCATCCCCACGGCGTAGGCTAGCCCCATGTCGCGGAAGGTCTCGTAGGTGATCTTCCACTCCCCGTCCCACAACAGCGCCACCTCTCCCAGTTTATCGGGCTGCTGCACGTAATATTGGGGCAGGTCGATGTCGGCACCGGCGGCAAACATGCCGTAGAGCGGGCTGTCGGTATGTCCACCCATGTCGGCCACCACCATCACCATGGGCTGCATGTTCTTGTGCATGATATAGCTGGGGGCCAGCTCATCACGGCGACTCACCAGCTCGGAGACCCGCACCAGCTGACCGCTCTGGCTGCGCACCTTGAGGGCCAGCACACCCGCCAGCTCCCGTTTGTCACCGGGAGCCAATTCGATACGGATCGGCACCGGATACTTGGCGCCGTGACCCTGCAGCCAGCTGGCATCCTGATAACCCACCCCGCCATTGAGGGTGTTCACCAGATCCCCGAGATCGACCCCGAGCAGGGCCGCCTTGCTGCGATCCACCACCAGCCGCCACTTGGGCTGCGGGTCGGTCAGATAGATATCCACATCCACCAGATCCGCCGTGGCTACAAAGCGGGCCTGTACGGCGCGAGCCGCCGCTTCGCGGGCGGCCTGAGTCGGGCCATAGATCTCGGCAACGATGGGGGACCAGACCGGCGGGCCGGGCGGCACCTCAACGACTTTCAGGTTGCCCCCTGCCGCACTGGCGATGGCCTGCAGCGGCTCCCGAACCGACTGGGCAATCTGGTGACTGCTGCGATCCCGTTCATGCTTGTCCACCAGATTGACCTGAATATCCCCCACGTTGGCGCCGCTGCGGATAAAGTAGTGGCGCACCAGCCCGTTGAAATTGATGGGGGCGGCGGTGCCGGCGTAGATCTGGTAATCCTTCACCTCCTCCACCTTGGCAAGCTCCCGCCCGACCGCCAGCAGGGTACGTTCGGTCTGCTCCAGGGTTGCCCCCTCCGGCATATCGAGCACCAGCTGAAATTCCGACTTGTTGTCAAAGGGGAGCATCTTGAGCACCACCCACTGCACCACCGGCATGGCGGTAGCCGCCCCGACCAGCAGCAACACCACCAGCCAGAGTTTGCGTCTGGCACGCTTGGCGCCATCACCAATCAGGAAAGGGGTCATCAGCCGGTGAAAAAGACCCGCCTTGGCCTCGCCGTGGGCACCGTGCACCGAATCCTTGAGCAAATGGCTCGCCAGCCAGGGGGAGAAGATAAAGGCCACCAGCAGGGAGATAAGCATCCCCATGCTGGCATTGATGGGAATGGGGCTCATGTAAGGGCCCATCAGCCCGCTGACAAAGGCCATCGGCAGCAGGGCCGCGATGACGGTCAGGGTCGCCAGTATGGTCGGCCCCCCCACCTCGTCCACCGCCCCCGGTATCAGATCCTTGAGCGCCCCCTTGCCCAAACCGCGATGACGGTGGATGTTCTCCACCACGACTATGGCATCATCCACCAGAATGCCGATGGAGAAGATCAGCGCAAACAGCGACACCCGGTTGAGGGTAAAGCCCCACGCCCAGCTGGCAAACAGGGTCAGCGCCAGGGTGATGACGATGGCAACGCCCACCACCAGCGCCTCACGCCAGCCCATGCTCACCAGCACCAGCAGCACCACCGCCGTGGTGGCAAAAATGAGCTTGCCGATCAGGGTGTTGGATTTGGTCTCGGCGGTGACGCCGTAGTCCCGGGTCACCGTTACCTCGACGCCGGCAGGGATAAGCCGATTTTTGAGACTCTCGACCCGCGCCTCCACCCGCTTGGCCACCTCGACCGCGTTCTGGCCTGACTGCTTGCCGATGGCCAGGGTCACCGCCGGATAACTGGCCTGCCCTTGCCCCATCCAGCTGCGTTTGGTCGGGGTCTCCTGACCCAGAGAGACCCTGGCCACCTCCCCCAGATAGACCGGCTTGCCGTCGTGCAGCCCCACCACCAGCTCTCTAGCCTCCTGCTCGTTTTGCAGGAACAGCCCGACCTGCACCTTGATCTCCCGGTTATCTTGCTCGATGGCCTGTGTGGTGCCCACCTGATTGGCGGCCGCAAGGCGCTGACTCAGCTCGCCCCAGCTGATGCCGTGGGCGCTGAGGGCCGCCGGATCCGGCATCACCCGCAACACGGCGCTCTGGCTGCCCAGCGTGTAAATATCGCGGGTACCGGGAATGCGCTTGAGTTCGGTCTCCAGCTCATGGGCGACCCGGGTCAACTCGGGAGCCCCCAGTTGCTTGCTCCCCTCTTTGCTCCATAAGGTCAAACTGACGATAGGGACATCATCGATCCCCCGGGGTTTTACCAGCGGCTGACCGACCCCGATCCCCTGTGGCAACCAGTCGCGGTTGGAGTCGAGCTGGTTGTTGAGATCGACGATGGCCTGCTCGCGGCTTACCCCCACCTTGAACACCACCACCAGCAGGGCGCCATCGGGTTGGGAAAAAGAGTAGAGAGTATCGATCCCCTTTATCTGGGAGACCACCTGCTCGGCAGGGGTGGTAACGAGAGAGGCCACTTCAGCCGGAGTGGCTCCCGGGAAGGGAATGTAGACATCGGCGAAGGTGACATCGATCTGCGGCTCCTCCTCCTTGGGAGTCACCAGCACTGCAAACAGGCCGAGCAACAGCCCTACCAGCGCCAGCAGCGGGGTGATGGCCGAGCCCTGAAACAGCGCAGCCAGCCGACCGGCAGGCCCCAGCCTCTCCTTGTTGCCGTTCAGCTCGCTACTCATGGGCCACCTCCTGCTGCTGCGCCCAGGCATCGGGGGCCAGCTTGTCACCGGCTTGCAGACCGGCCAGGATCTCGCACTGCCCCTCTACGCAATGGCCGACCCGCACCGGCGTCAGGGTCCAGCCAGCGGGTTGCTGCAGATAGACGCCGTTGAACTCCCCTTGCCGCAGCAGGGCGCGATCCGGCACCTGCAACACCTGACGCTCACCCTGCTTGAGCTGCACCTTGAGCCACATGCCGGGCAATACCCCGGCGGTTTGCGGCGGCAAGTCGAGGCGCAACCTGAAGGCGTGGCTCTGGCTGTCGGCATAATTGAAGCGGGTCAGTTTGACCGGGGTAACAAGCTTGCCATCCGGCAGCAGCACCTGCACATCCGCAGGCTCACGAGCCAGCGTCAGGGCGGATTGGGGCAACTCCACCTCCACCCGCAATGTGTCGAGGGAGAAGCCGGAGAGCAGCGGGGTACCGGGGGCGACAGTCTCCCCCAACTCCACCAGCCGTTTGGTCACTACCCCTGCATAGGGAGCCAGAATGCGGGTATAACCGTAGGCCTCGCGGGCTTGAGTGAGAGCCGCATCGGCAGCGTTCACCTCGGCGCGGGCGGCGCGATCCGTCGCCTGGGCATTATCGAGCTGGGCGCGGGTGATCACCCCCTTGGCAATCAGCGCCTGAAAGCGGGCGAGCTGGCGCTCGGCTTCCACTTGCTGAGCCTGCGCCCGCGCCAGCCGCGCCTCGGCCCCCGTGACGGCGGCAAACTGCTCTTTGCCGCTGATCTCCAGCAGCGGTTGCCCCGCCTGCACCTGATCGTTCACATCCACCAGCATGCGGGAGACCCGGCCGCTGGTCTGGGCCGCCACCGTCCCCTGATTGATGGCACTGACGGTGCCATCCAGCGTCAGCCAGTCGGTCACCGGCTGTGGCGCCACTGTCAACGGGGGCTCTTTGAGTGGGGCAATAGGCTCCCCGTCTGTAGCCATGGCCTGGGTGGATGTCATGGCCTGCGATGTCATCACCAACAAGGTGATCCCCAGCAACCGGATCTTTTCCATCATTACTCTCCTTCCCTGGCGTAATCTGTCACTTCACGGGATCAGGCGGTATGGGACTGGCGCACCTTATCCACTCCCCGAACTGGCGCCTTGGTCAGCACCCTGGCCAGCCCTCTGTCAAACAGCAAGATCCCGGCCACCATGGCCGCTATAAACAACATTATCATGGGCTGCCCGCTGGAAATGAGACTCAGAGCAGGCCCCGGGCAGATACCCACCAATCCCCAGCCGATGCCAAACAGCGCGGCCCCGCCGATCAGCCTGCGCTCCAGCCGAGGGGCTGGTACGGCTGCGATGGGCTCCCCCAGCACACTCTGGCGACGGGGTTTCACCAGCAGAAAATAACCCGGCATAAAGACCAGCAGGGCCCCTCCCATCACGAAGGCGAGGCTGGGATCCCAGGCCCCGGCCAGATCGAGAAAACCGGTGACCCGGGCGGGATCCATCATGCCGGAGATGGCCATCCCCAGTCCGAACAACACACCCGCAAACAAACTTGTCAGCAACTTCATGGCGATCAGCCCCTTACAGCAGATGATGAGTGACGAAGACGGTGATAAAGCCAGCCGCCATAAAGGTCAGGGTGGCGACGATGGAGCGCAGGGAGAGCCGCCCCATGCCACAGATGCCGTGGCCGCTGGTGCAGCCATTGCCAAGACGGGTACCGATGCCGACCAGCAGACCGGCCAGCAGCACTACAGGCCAGCCGGGCAAGGTGGTGAATGCGGGCATGGTGGCCCAACCCAGAGTCAGCGCCAACCAGGCGCCCGCCCCCAGCCCCAGCAGAAACAGCACCCGCCACGGTGCACGGTGTTGCAGCGCACCGGCCAAAATGCCGCTGATCCCGGCCACCCGGCCGTTGAACAACATCAGGATCAGGGCCGACAGCCCCACCAGCATGCCACCGCCCAAAGAGAGCAGCCATTGGCTTTCCATCATCAAGATTCCTTATTTTCTGAGTGACAAAAATGGGTTTGCAGCGCGCCCAACACATCGGCGGCCGCCTCGCTCACCAGCGAGTAGTAGATCTGCTGGGAGACCTTGCGCGAACGGATCAGGCCGTAGCGCTTCAATACCGAAAGTTGCTGGGAGAAGGCCGACTGCCCGAGTTGGCTATGGGCCAGCAGCTCCCCGACCCCCTTCTCCCCCTCCACCAGCTGGCAGAGCACCATCAGGCGTTCGGGATGAGCCAACGCCTTGAGCAGGGAGGCGGCGGCTGTCGCATGTCTGTTCATCTCGTCGAATTGGCTCATAAGAGTAAATTAGCAATTGCTGATATTTGTTCTATTGTATAAAACAACACTAAATTAGCAATATCTAAAGTAGATAAGGAGAAGGACCATGACAGTAGATAACGGAGTCAGAATCGTCGCGGGTTGCATGTTGCTGCTCTCGCTGATCCTTACCACCTGGGTTCATCCGGGCTTTGTCTGGTTGAGTGCCTTTGTCGGGGTCAACCTGATCCAGAGCGCATTCACCGGTTTCTGCCCGGCAGCGATGATCCTCAAACGGATAGGATTTAAATAACAGGGTCGGATGACCCGGCTCACATGAGCGTGTAATAAACGCAGGAGGCTGAACATGGCAACGGTAATCGTCATCGGCGCGGGTCTCGGGGGCATGTCTGCCGCCTACGAACTCAAGGCCGAACTGAGCAAGCAGCATGAGGTGATCCTCATCAATGACAAGCCGGACTTTGAATTCACCCCCTCCAACCCCTGGATTGCCGTCCAGTGGCGGGAGCGCAAGGAGACCTCGATCCCCATCGAACCCCATGTGAAGAAAAAGGGGATCCGCTTTATCCATGCCGCCCTGACCGAGCTGCAACCGGCGGAGCAGCAGCTCACCCTCTCCGATGGCCAGACCCTGCGTTACGACTTTCTGGCAATCTGCACCGGTCCGGCCCTCGCCTTTGACGAGGTGACGGGGGCTGGCCCCGAATCCGGTGGCACCACCAGCGTCTGTACCCTCTCCCACGCCGAAGAGTGCCGTCACAGCGTCAGCGCACTGGTCGATGAGCCCGGCCCTGTGATTGTCGGCGCCATGCCGGGCGCCTCCTGCTTCGGCCCCGCCTACGAGTACGCATTCATCCTCGATCGCCACCTGCGCGACAAGAAGGTGAGAAAAAATGTGCCCATGACTTTTGTCACCAGCGAGCCCTACATCGGCCATCTGGGTCTCAACGGCGTGGGTGACTCCAAGGGGATGCTGGAGAGCGAACTGCGGATGCGCGACGTGCAGTGGATCTGCAATGCCCGCACCGTGGCGGCGCAAGATGGCCAGATGACGGTGGAGGAGCTGGACGATGAGGGCAACCTCAAGCGCACCCACACCCTGCCCTACAAACACGCCATGATGCTGCCCGCCTTTGTCGGCATTGCGCCGCTGCGGGGCATCGAGGGGCTGGTCAATCCCCGCGGTTTTGTCATCGTCGACGAACACCAGCGCAACCCCGCCTTCCCGCAGATTTACGCCGCCGGGGTCTGCATCGCCATTGCACCGCCGCACAAGACGCCGGTACCGACCGGGGTGCCCAAGACCGGCTACATGATTGAGGCGATGGTGCGCACCCTGAGCCACAACATCAAGGCGGAGCTCAGCGGCCAGCCGCCGGTGACCAAGGCAGTGTGGAATGCCATCTGTCTGGCAGACATGGGGGACACAGGTGCCGCCTTCGTCGCCATGCCGCAGATCCCGCCGCGCAACGTCGCCTGGTTCAAGAAAGGAAAGTGGGTCCATCTGGCCAAGATCGCCTTTGAGAAGTACTTCCTGCACAAGATGCAGGTGGGGGATACCGAGCCCATCTACGAAAAACTGATGCTCAAATACCTCGGCATCGACAAGACCGAATGACCCCGCAGACCCGGCCCTCGCCGGGTCTGCTTTTGGCGGCCCTGCGCGGCAAAACGGAGCTTTCGATTATGTTTCAAGATGTTGCTGCGGGCGGCGCGGGGTTTACCCTGCCTGCCACCTCGGCTATCATTCGAGCCTCTTATCAATAGCGGAGACCATCAGTGGGCAACTCATCAAGTGACAGTTGTAGACCGACCCTCATCGTCGGTACCAAGGTCGCGAGCTAGCCGCAGGTCTTTCTCTGCCGCAACTCGCAACCCTGCGAGAAGCGGAAATCCACTCCCCTCTTCTCCCTTTTTACACTTGACGTCTGGCAACCAGTGGCCAACCGCCACGGTCGCCATGCCTGCATAGTTTCTGCTTCCCACAAGGAGGCTGCTATGCGTTTTATCTCAATCAAACCGGCTGCGGATCGCGCGGTCGCAACAGGTTCTGTTGCTACCCGGGCTCACCCCCTGTTGAGCAGGCTCGGCCGTGGCATGCTGCCACGCTGGCTGGGCGGCAAACAGCGTCAGCACCACTACCGGCTGCAGATCCGCTGTGAGGATCGCGCCGATATGGAGCAGGTGCTGGATATGGTGAACCACACCCTGCAACCGATGCAATCGATGAAGCCGGGTCGCGGCGGCGGGCGAGAGCTGGTGCTCAACCTGCAGTGCACCCCGCCCCAGCGACGCTATCTGGTGCAGTTCGTTCATCAGGTCGGAGTAGCACATCCGGTGCGCTGGCAACTGCGCCCGCGCATCGACTGCGATCCCGAACTCAACTGACCGCACACCTGCGTTAACCACAGTGAAAGGGGCCAGCCACGCTGGCCCCGCTTGTTGCGTCCTCTCCGAGCGTCAGGGCATCCGATGATGCTCGCGCCCCGGGACGCAGCGTTTTGTTTGTCTGCTGGCCATCCGCGCAATCATCCCCTGATCCATCCGCCCCCCGGCGTTTCATCATGGATTGCGTCAAGCCAGCGCTTATCAGAAGGAGTACGCCATGAAGATGTGGCAACAAATTGACATGATCTCCCTGCTCGACACCCTGGCCAGCCTGCTGCTCGCCTTTGTGCTTGGCAGTCTGGTCGGACTGGAGCGCCAGTACCGCCAACGTACCGCGGGCCTGCGCACCAACGTGCTGGTCGCCGTAGGGGCCGCCCTGTTCGTCAGTCTGGCCCAGCGTATCTATGACCTGCACGGCGGCAACTACAACGTGGTCCATGTAGTGGCCTATATCGTCTCCGGCATCGGCTTTCTCGGCGCCGGCGTCATCATGCGCGAGTCGGGCAATATCCGCGGCATCAACACCGCAGCCACCCTCTGGGGCGTAGCAGCGGTCGGCGCCGCCTGTGGCGCCGGGCTGGCCATGGAGGCAATTCTGGGCGCCCTGTTCGTGCTGGCCGCCAACACCCTGCTGCGACCGCTTGTCAATCAGATCAACCGCCGCCCGGTGGACAATACCGACACCGAAGTGACCTACAAGGTGACGGCCTTGACCCAGCGCGAGCATCAAAAAGAGGTACTTCACTGGCTGGAAGAAATGCTGGAGCAGGCCAACTACCCCTTGAGCGAACTCGATATCGAGCCGTTTGGCGCGGGGGATCTGGAGATCTCGGCGGTGCTGCTGGCTACCTCCATCGATGGCGACGAGCTGGATGCCCTGATGCAAAAGCTGGCCATCCACCCCCATATCAAGCAGGTGTTCTGGCGCACCAGTACCACCGATTGAGCTGTCAGCCAGAGTCATGGCTCCATCCGCCAACAGCAAAAAGCCCCGCCAGCAATGGCGGGGCTTTTTCATATGGATGGGCGAAGAGTGGCTAGCGGCGACTGCGCCAGCGCACCCTGGGGGTGATCACTTGGGCAGTCTGCGCGGGAGGATTGCCCGCTATCAGTTGCTGCATCAGCTCGAAAGCGGCGTGGGCCAGCGCCGGACAATCCTGCGCCACCGAGTCGATGCGCATGGGAATGCAGTCGAGCAGGTCGTGATCATCGAAGGTACACAGGCGCATGCCCGTCTCCATCAGCCCCGCCTCGTTGAGGTAGCGCAGCACCCCTTCCAGCAGGGTAAAGGAGGCAGTAAAGAGCCCCCTGGGAGGCGCCCCCAGCTCGGCCACCAGCTCGGCCATCAGCTGATAACCGGAGCTCGGCTGGTAGTCGCGATGGCGCACCCGGGCGGCATCGGCTTCAAAACCGGCGCGATGGAGCCCCAGCTCATAGCCCGCCAGCCGGTGACGGCTGGGGGAGAGATCCAGCAGGCCGCCGAAGTAGTAGATCTCCTCGCCGCACTCGCTGGCCATGTCCCGCACCAGCTCAGCGGTCGCCTTGCAGGCATCGGAGATCACCATGGGCAGGCGCGACTCGCCAATATGGCGGTCGAGCTGCACCACCGGCAGGCGGTCGTGAATGCGGGCATAGATGTCATCGCTGTGGCCGCTGGAGGCGACAATCAGCCCATCCACCTGACGGCTGATGAGGTTGTCCACCACCCGCTGCTCGAGAGCGGGATCATCCTCGGAGCAGGCGATCAGCAGCTGGATGCCCGCCTCCCGGCAGTGCGCCTCGAGGGCGCGGGCAATGCGGGCAAAACCGAAGTTGGTGAGATCGGGTATCACCAGTCCCCAGGTGTAACTGCGGGTCTCACGCAGGGAGCGGGCGTGAAAGCTCGGCAGGTAGTGACACTCCTCCGCCACCGCCTGAATACGCTTGCGGGTATCGTCGGCAATCCGGTACTCCGCACTCTTCCCGTTGAGCACCAGACTGGCGGTCGCCTTGGACACCCCCGCCAGTTCGGCGATCTGGGCAATCGTGATCCGTTTCTTCTTCTCCACCTGGCCTCCCGGCTGACTAGAACCGGGCTATTGTACTAGGCACGCCGACAGCGGCCAGTGATTGAGGCAAATTTTGCAGCCATCATCGCCGTTACCTGATGAAAGTTGCGGCTTTTCCCCGGGGAAGTAGCGCGCTGACAAGCTGTTTCGCCCCTCATCGATGAAACACTCCAGACTGGAGCGATCGCACAGGACGGTGATCCGCCCGCCAGCCCATGGACTGCTGCGGGTCTCCCACGCTCCGCTCTGCCAGTTCTGGCGCCGCAAGGTGATGCGCCCCGGCTGCCAGCACAGCTCGGCCACGGCACCAAACCAGAGGCTCCCCTCACCACACAGGTCCAGATCGAGCCAGGCCGAGTCGATGGCCAGCCCCGGAAACTCGCCAAGCGTCCCCTCGAAGCGGGTCAGCTCTCCCTTCAATGCTGCCAGCTCAGCCACCGGCCGCTGGCAGAGCCACTCATCCTGCCAGAACAGCTCCCTCGGACAGCTCATCTGGTGGAGCCAGCCGTGAGCGATCGTAGGCTGACTCATCTCGTTCTCCTCCGGCAGCCCCAGCCAACCGAACAGGAGGCGGCGACCCTGAGTGTCCAGGGTAGTTTGCGGCGCATAGAACTCGAAGCCCCGATCCAGCTCGTGGAAAGCCCCGTGCTCGAAGCGCTCGCTGTCGAAGTTGCCAGAAAGCCAGCCGCACTGGTAGAGGTTGCGATAATCCTCGCCTGCCGGGGCAATCCCCTGCGGGCAGCTGATCAACACATGGCGCTCCCCCAGCGGGAAGAGATCCGGGCACTCCCACATATAGCCAAACTCACCCAGCCCCCCGCGCCCGCTACCGGCGATGGGGCCCACCCGCTGCCAGCTTTGCAGGGTGTCGCCGCGATAGAGCAGCACTTCGCCCTTGTCATCCAGGGTGCGGGCCCCCAGCACCATCAGCCACTGCTGGCCGTCATGCCACACCTTGGGGTCGCGCACGTGGCCGCTGTAGCCTTCGGGCAGATCCAGCACAGGCCCCAGCTTGGCAAAACTACCCTCACCGTCGACGCGGGCCAGACACTGATAGGCGGTGCGGCTGCCATCCGGGTATTTGACATTGCCGGTGTAGATAAGGGTCAGGCGCCCCTGCTCGTCGCTCACCGCCGAGCCCGAATAGCAGCCGTGGCTCTCATAGGCTTCGGTGGGCAACAGCGCCACCGGCTCGTGCTGCCAATGCAGCAGATCGGTGGAGGTGACATGGCCCCAGCCCTTGTTGCGGTGCTCGCAGCCAAGCGGATTCCACTGGTAGAAAAGGTGGTAGCGCCCATCGTGCTCGATAAAGCCGTTGGGATCATTAAGCAGCCCCACCGGGGCTGCCAGATGCCAGCGGGGCCGATGGGGATCGGCCGCCGCCTTGAGCTGTCCGGCCAGCAACGACCGGACAATCTGGTTGAGAAGATCGCTTTCCTTCATCACTCCACCTTGTACTTGAGCAGGTAGGAAGCGGCGAAGGCGGCACCAAAGGCGATCACCAGCCCGATGATGTAATGAACAAGGCTCATGGGCTGGACGATGGCCATGCCGGGAATACCGGTCAGCCCCACCGCCGTCATCCCCACCTTGGCCGCCACCACGTAGGCGCCGCCGCAGGCCCCGCCAAATAGACCGGCGAGGAAGGGTTTGATGTAGCGCAGGTTCACCCCGAAGATCGCCGCTTCCGTGATACCCAGCAGGCAGGACATGGCAGCCGGCACGGTAATGGCCTTGATCTTCACGTCGCGGGTCTTGAAGTAGACCGCGAGGCAAGCCCCACCCTGTGCCACGTTGGCCATGGCCCAGATGGGCAGCAGGAAGTTGACGCCAATTTGCGGATTGGCCAGCAGCCCCGCCTCGATGGCGTGGAAGCTGTGGTGGATGCCGGTGATGACGATCAGCGAATAGGTGCCGCCAAATACCAGCCCCGCCAGCCAGCCTGCCTGCTCATAGAGGGCGCTCAGACCAAACGAGATGCCATCCCCCAGCACCCGACCCGCAGGGCCGATAAAGAGCAGCGCCACGAAGCCGGTGATGATGACGGTGAGAAACGGCGTGAGGATCAGATCCAGCGCATCCGGAATGCGCCTGCGCAGCTGTTTCTCCAGATGGGACATAAACCAGACAGCCAACAGTACCGGGAAGACGGTGCCCTGATAGCCGATCATGGCGACATCGAGCCCGAAGAAATCCATGGTCTTGAAGCCACCGGCCACGCCCCAGGCGTTGGTCAGCGCCGGGTGGGTGAGGATGCCGCCAAGGGTCGCCCCGAGGTACGGATTGCCGCCAAACTCCCGCGCCGCCGTAAAGCCGATGAGGATCGGCAATATGATAAAGGCCGCCGAGCTGAACATATCGAGCATCACAAACAGGGCGCTGTCGGCATTGGCCCAGCCGTAGGTGCGCACCATGCCGAGCAGCCCCATCAGCAGGCCGGAGGCGACGATGGCCGGAATGATCGGCACGAAGATGTTGGAGAGGGTTCGCGCCAGCCGCTGGGCCACGTTGAGCTTGGCCGCCGCCATGTCGGTCAGCTCCGCCTTGCTGGCGGTGCCGGTACCGGTTAGCGTCACAAACTCCGCATAGACCTTGTTGACCAGACCGGTGCCGAAGATAACCTGAATTTGGCCCGCGTTGCTAAAGCACCCCTTGACCCCCTCCAGCTTGTCGATGGCGGCCTTGTTTACCTTGCTGTCATCGGCCAGCACCAACCGCAGCCGGGTGGCGCAGTGGGCAGCGCTGACAATGTTCTCCTTGCCCCCGAGCAGGGGCACCAGATCCTTGGCTATCGCACTGATATTCATATTCTTCCTCTTATGACCCGCCACGCTGGCGGGCCCTTGTCACATGAGAGTAGGGGCTGTCGAGCCGGGCTTCTAGCCGCAGATCAACAGCCGCTTGCGTCTGATCGCAAAAAGGCATCCAGTTCGCAGCGGGTCGGCAGCGCCGTCATGGCCCCCTTGGCGGTGGTGGCGAGCGCCCCGCAGCCGTGAGCCTGAGCCAGAATGGCGGGCAACTCGGCCAGCGTCGGCAGCGACGAGCGCCCGGCCAGCGCCGCCAGCAGACCGGCGACGAAGGCATCCCCCGCCCCCGTGGTGTCGATGGGCGTCACTTTCTGCCCTACCCACTCCAGCATCTCGCCATCAAGGCGAGCCACCACCCCGACCGCCCCTCTGGTCACCAGCACCAGCGCCGGGCCAGAGAGAGTCGCAAGCCCGGCGACCAGATCATCCTCGCCGCTCAGCAGTTGCAGCTCCTCGATGGAGAGCTTGACCACATCCGCCTGCCCGATGGCCTGACGCACCAGCGGCAGCATCTCGGCGGGGTTGCCCCACACCTCGGGACGCAGGTTGGGGTCGAAGCAGACTCGCCCGCCTGCCGCCTTGATGGCGGCCATAGCCTGCAGGCAGCTGGTGCGCACCGGCTCGTTGGCGAGCGCGATGGAGCAGGTGAGCAGCCACTGACCGGCATCAAAGCGGGGCAACTCATCCGGGGTGAGGAACTGGTCGGCACTGGGGCGCACCATAAAGGTGAAGCTGCGCTCCCCCTCATCATCCAGTGCCACCAGCACGGTAGAGGTGCGATGGTCTGGATCGAGCCGCAGCGCACCGATATCCACCCCCTCCCCGCTCAGGGTATCGGCCATAAAGCGGCCGAACGGATCGGCTCCGACCCGGCCGATAAAGGCCGCATCGCCGCCCAGCCGTGCCACACCAACCGCCACATTGGCGGGTGCGCCACCCGGACACTTGAGGTAGTGCAACGCCCCTTCCGGGATCAAGTCCACCACCGCATCCCCCATTACCCACACACGATTCGTCACCTTGCTACTCCACTGCTGCATCGGATCCACGGTCAAACCCGAACTCTATTCTGTTGGCTGGCATTATCAGCTAAACCGCTTTAGCCAACCAACAGATCTCGGCACCGGCTGCCATTTTTGTGATCGGGATAACGAACTAGAACCAGGTTTCCATCTGCACGCCAAAGTTCCACTCGCCACCGGCGGTGAAGTTGCTCTGGCCCATGGCATCGTCGCTGGCGTAGTTGTCGAGCTCGGAGGACCAGTCCATCCAGCTGGCGAACACCCGCAGTTCGGGCCGCTCGAAGAAACCGGCGGTCTGCGCCTTGAAGGTGGGGGCGAAGGTGAGCTTGGTGAAATTGCCGTTCACCGCCTGGCGTCCCTTGTAGCCCTTGGGATCGAGATCCATGTACTGCCAAGCCGCCTCGTAGACCAGCTCGACGTTCTGGCTCAGCACCTGCGCTACCCGGGTATTGACGGTGAGCCAGCGGTACTCGTCCCCTTTCACGTAGCGATCCTGACTCTGCTCGGCCAGCAGGGCCGGGGCAAAACGCCAGCGCGAGTTGAGATCGGTGGCGCCAAACACGGCGACCCGCACTGCATCGGCGTCCGGCAGCAGTTCGCTGTCAGAGCCCAGCCCCTTGACCTCGGCCCCCAACCCATGACCGTACAGCACCGCTGCCTTGGCAAACCCTGGGTTGATGCCAAAGAAGCTCTCGCCGTGGTAGGCCAGCAGGGTGTGTGCCCCCTTGTCCGCCGCCTCGCTGCCCGCCCCCTTGTCATTGATGCGGGCGTCATTGTCCTTGGCCGAGAGACCGTTCACCATCCACTGCCAGTTACCGATGCGGTTGTTCATGGTGAGGATGTAGCTCTCGATATCGGAGAGACCGCTGGCGCTGATGTCGCCGTAATCGCGGCCATAGAGGGAGAAGTTGGCCTTCCAGCTGTCGGCCAGCTGCACGTCGTAGACGCCGCCGCCGGTACCGGCCAGGAACACCACGTCGGAATCGAGCCAGTGGATGTCAAAGTTGTCGCGGTCAAAGCGCTTGCCCGCCCAGAGCACCGCATTCTTGAAGGGGCCGTCGAAGCTCGCCAGATTGCCGATCTCGGCAAACACCTGACGGGTATTGAGGCTCGAATCGCTGGCGGTCCAGTCGTTGCTGGTCTCTACCCCGTCCGCCAGCATCAGCTTGTAGCGGGCCCAGCTGCCATCCTCGAAGGTCTGGGTTTTCAGCAGGTTGGCCTCCATGTAGGTGTCATCCTCGTTGCCAAGGCGACCGACGGCCCCACCCACCGAACCGGCTGGCGTGATGTAGGGGCCGCCGCGCCCACCGTTGCCATTGCTGTTGACCAAGAGGCCTGAGCGGGCATAGCCGTGAAACTCGAAGCCCTGGGCACCAGCGGTCTTCTCATCCACCTGCTGGCTGCGGTTGTTTGCCACCTGCGCCTGCTCGCTGGCCGCGCTCGCCTTCACTTCCGCCTGACTGGCACGGCTCTCTGCCGCCTCTGCTCTCGCTTCAGCCGCCTGTACCCGCGCCTCCAGCGCCGCCAGACGGGCCTCGATACCGCCATCCGCCGCCCACAGCGGGCTGATCATCCCCAATCCCAGCGCTACCGCCAGCGCCAACTTGCTCTTGAACATCATCATCTTCCTCACCTGTCATCTGTGGCCCGAACGGGCGCTGTTGTTATCGACAGCCAGAGCACAGCTAAACCAATTTAGCCAACTCAATATGACAACTAAACCGTTTCAGCAACGGTGTGAGCGGGATAACATTTGTACAGCAGGAATTGGCGGGAGTTGTGAGGAGGATCCCTCATCAGGATCCACTCAATAGGGCGGATCCTGGCTAAATGGCGGGCAAAAAAAGAGCCGGCACAAGGCCGGCTCTGTTTATTCGGGTCGCTGAAATCAGCTGGTCAGATCGTCGAAGAAGCGTTTCACCCCTTCGAAGAAGCCTTCCGATTTCGGCTTGTGGGTCTTGGCAGCAGCACCGCTGAACGACTCGTCCAGCTGGCGCAGCAGCTCTTTCTGCTGCTCGGTGAGGTTGACCGGCGTCTCGATCACCACCTTGCACATCAGATCCCCTACCTGACCGGAGCGTACTGACTTCACGCCCTTGCCGCGCATGCGGAACATCTTGCCGGTCTGGGTCTCCGGAGTGACCTTGAGCTTGACGCGGCCATCCAGGGTCGGCACTTCAATCTCGCCACCGAGGGCAGCTGCGGTGAAGCTGATGGGCACTTCGCAGTAAAGGTTGTTGCCGTCACGCACGAAGATCTCGTGCTCTTTGACGTGCACCTGTACGTAGAGATCCCCTGCCGGAGCCCCTGCCTCCCCTGCCTCCCCTTCGCCGGAGAGACGGATGCGATCGCCGGTATCGACGCCCGCCGGAATTTTCACCGACAGGGTCTTGGTGCGCTGGTAGCGACCTTCACCGTGACACTTGCGGCACGGATCCTTGATGATCTTGCCGCGACCGTGACAGTGCGGACACGCCTGCTGCACCGCAAAGAAGCCCTGACGCATCTGCACCTGGCCGGAGCCGTGGCAGGTCGGGCAGGTCTGGGCACTGCTGCCGGTGTGGGCACCGGAGCCGTTACAGACTTCGCAGTGAACCAGAGTCGGCACCTTGATCTCCTTGGAGACCCCGCGTACCGCCTCTTCCAGCGTCAGCTCCATGGTGTAACGCAGGTCGGAGCCACGGGCCGGGCCACGACGGGCACCACCACGGCCACCGCCGAAGATGTCACCGAATACGTCACCAAACATGTCGGCGAAGTCGGCACCGCCGCCAAAGCCACCGTGGCCACCGCCACCCTGGCTCGGGTCGACACCGGCATGGCCGTACTGGTCGTAACGGGCACGCAGGTTGGCATCGGTCAGGACCTCGTAGGCTTCCTTGACCTCTTTGAACTTCTCTTCGGATGCGGCATCACCCTGATTACGATCCGGGTGATACTTCATGGCCAGGCGCTTGTACGCCTTCTTGATCTCACGATCGTCGGCATCTTTCGCCACACCCAGTACTTCGTAGAAATCGCGCTTCGACATACTCATCCTGTGGTTACGCAGACGGGCGTTGGTTACCCAACGCCCGTGAATTCATTGACCAGGCCGATGGGCGAAGCGGACTCCGCCCATCTGGGTAGGGCTTACTTCTTGTCGTCTTTCACTTCTTCGAACTCGGCGTCGACTACGTCGTCGTCAGCCTTGGCAGAAGAGGAGGACTGACCGGCATCAGCACCGGCTGCACCCTGGGCCTGAGCCTGCTGCTGGGCAATTTCCATCAGCTTCTGGGACGCTTCCAGCAGAGCCTGCTGTTTGGCTTCGATGGCAGCCTTGTCGTCACCCTTGATGGCAACTTCCAGCTCGCTCAGAGCAGCTTCGATCTTGGTCTTGTCGTCGGCAGGCAGGGCTTCACCGGCTTCGGTGATCTGCTTGCGTACGGAGTGGACCAGACCATCAGCCTGGTTGCGAGCCTGTACCAGCTCTTCAAACTTCTTGTCCTCGGCCGCGTTGGCTTCGGCTTCGCGTACCATGCGCTCGATCTCGTCATCAGACAGACCAGAGGAGGCCTGGATGGTGATCTTCTGCTCTTTGTTGGTCTCTTTGTCTTTCGCAGAGACGTGCAGGATACCGTTGGCATCGATGTCGAAGGTCACTTCGATCTGCGGCAGACCACGCGGTGCCGGACGGATGCCTTCCAGGTTGAACTGGCCCAGAGACTTGTTGTCGCTGGCGCGCTTGCGCTCACCCTGCAGCACGTGAATGGTCACGGCAGACTGGTTGTCTTCGGCTGTGGAGAACACCTGGGACTTCTTGGTCGGGATGGTGGTGTTCTTCTCGATCAGCGCAGTCATCACGCTACCCATGGTTTCGATACCCAGGGAGAGCGGGGTAACGTCCAGCAGCAGTACGTCGGTCTTGTCACCGGACAGTACGGCGCCCTGGATGGCAGCACCCATGGCCACGGCTTCGTCCGGGTTGACGTCTTTACGCGGCTCTTTGCCAAAGAACTCGGCAACGGTCTTCTGAACCAGCGGCATACGGGTCTGACCACCAACCAGGATCACGTCGTCGATCTCGCCAACTGCCAGACCGGAGTCTTTCAGGGCGACACGAACCGGCTCCAGAGAGTCTTTCACCATGTCTTCTACCAGGGATTCCAGCTTGGCGCGGGTCACCTTGATGTTCATGTGCTTCGGACCGGTGGCATCTGCAGTGATGTACGGCAGGTTGACGTCAGTCTGCTGGGCAGAAGAGAGCTCGATCTTGGCTTTCTCGGCGGCATCTTTCAGACGCTGCAGCGCCAGCTGGTCGTTGCGCAGGTCGATGCCCTGCTCACGCTTGAACTCGTCTACCAGATAGTTGATGACGCGGTTGTCGAAGTCTTCACCACCCAGGTGGGTGTTACCGTTGGTCGCCAGTACTTCGAAGGTGGTTTCGCCTTCCACTTCGTCGATCTCGATGATGGAGATATCGAAAGTACCGCCACCCAGATCATATACGGCAACCTTGCGCTCGCCCTTGACCTTGTTCACGCCGTAAGCGAATGCAGCAGCAGTCGGTTCGTTGATGATGCGTTTTACATCCAGACCTGCGATGCGACCGGCATCCTTGGTAGCCTGACGCTGGGCGTCGTTGAAGTAGGCCGGAACAGTGATAACGGCTTCGGTTACCGGCTCGCCCAGGTAGTCTTCAGCGGTCTTCTTCATCTTTTTCAGCACTTCGGCAGAGATCTGCGGCGGTGCCATTTTCTTGCCCTTCACTTCAACCCATGCGTCACCGTTGTCAGCTTTGGCGATGGCGTACGGCATGATTTTCAGGTCACGCTGCACTTCTTCATCTTCAAAACGACGACCGATCAGACGCTTGATGGCGAACAGGGTGTTTTTCGGGTTGGTGATGGCCTGACGCTTGGCCGGCTGACCAACCAGGATCTCGCCATCATCGGCATAGGCAATGATGGACGGAGTAGTACGATCGCCTTCTGCGTTCTCGATCACGCGAGCAGTGTCGCCATCCAGAATAGCGACGCAGGAGTTGGTAGTACCCAGGTCAATACCGATGATTTTACCCATTTGACGAATCTCCAAATACTTTGAATAAACTGGCGAGGAACTCGCCTTAATGCGTTAACGGCTAGGTGGGGGCTGCCAATCTGGCTTTCAAGCTCCCGGCATCAAATTTTTTGTGCCGCCGCGGCCTTGCTACCTATATGGGGTCGCCAGACGCAGCTTCAAGCCCCAACCCTAAAAAACCACACCCTTTGTCATGGTTGCGCGGTCACGTTGAGCCGTAAAACCGGGCAAGATGAACAGGTGCTGCACTGCGAAACAAAAAGCCCGCCACAGGGCGGGCTCGGGCACCCACAGCCAATCAGTCGACCGCTTTGGCGATCATCACCATGGCCGGACGGATCACCCGACCGTTGAGGTCATAGCCCTTCTGCATCACTGCAATGACGGTGTTCGGGGCCACATCGGCACTCGGCACCATGCTCATCGCCTGATGGGCATTGGGGTCAAACGGCTGGTTGATCGGGTCAAGCGCCACCAGACCAAACTTGGCCACGCCGCTCTGCATGGATTTCAGGGTCAGCTCGACACCTTCGATCATCGGCTTGAGGGCTTCGTTCTCCTTGTCGGCCAGTTCGATGGCACGCTCAAGGTTGTCCAGCACCGGCAGCAGTTCATTGGCGAACTTCTCCAGAGCGAATTTGTGCGCCTTCTCCACATCCAGCTCGGTACGACGGCGCAGGTTTTCCATCTCGGCGGCGGTACGCAGGGCGCGTTCACGCTCTTCCGCCGCTTTTTGGATGGCGGTTTCCAACTGCGCTTCCAGTTCGGCAATACGGGCCTGCTCGGCTGTCACTTCACTGTCTACATCGGTCGGCTCGACTGGCTGGGCTTCCACTTGCTCCATCGCTTCAACCTTTTGCTCTTCGTGGTTCATGACATCTCCAATTCCGGGGTTACTTATGAGGGCCCTGACGTCTGGTTGAGCGACCGGACGACAACAGACCGACTATGTTGGCGCTATTATGGGGATGCATCCCCGGCTTTCAAGGGGTAAAGGGCAATCAGGGTTGCTGAATAGCCGCAACCGGCGGTTTATCCGAGTTGCCGCTCACCGTTTAACCAGTAACCTCAAGGGGATAGCCACCCCCGTCACACGGGAGAGCGTCACAAGCGGAGCAAAGCACTGTATACTGGCCCGCAATACCCATCCCAGATCTGACTGACTATGGATTCTCCGTTCAAAACCATCGCCCTGATTGGCAAACCCCACCATGAGGGGGCCAACCAGACGCTGACCGGCCTGCATCAATACCTGACCGCCCGCGGCTTTCGGGTACTGGTGGAGAGCCGGGTCGCCCAGACCCTGAGCATCCTCGATGAAAACGTGATGGATCTGGTGCAACTGGGCCAGCAGGCCGATCTCGCCATCGTGGTCGGCGGTGACGGCAACATGCTGGGGGCGGCGCGAGTACTGTCGCGCTTCGATGTAGCAGTGATCGGGGTGAACCGGGGCAACCTCGGCTTTCTGACCGATCTCTCGCCACAAGATTACCTGCTGCCGCTGGAGCAGGTGCTCTCCGGCCACTACAAGAGCGAACACCGCTTCCTTCTGGAAGCCTCGGTCTATCGCCACGGCGAGCGCAAGTCGAGCAATCTGGCGGTCAACGAGGCTGTGTTGCACCCGGGCAAGATCGCCCACATGATCGAGTTCGAGGTCTATATCGATGGCAGCTTTATGTATAGCCAGCGTTCGGACGGCATCATAGTGGCCACCCCGACCGGCTCGACCGCCTACTCCCTGTCGGCAGGTGGCGCCATCCTCACCCCCAAGCTCAACGCCATCACGCTGGTGCCCATGTTCCCGCATACCCTCAGCAGTCGCCCCATCGTGCTCGATGCCGACAGCGAAGTACGGCTGCTGGTCTCGCCGGATAATCAGGACGATGCCATGCAGGTCAGCTGTGATGGCCAGGTGACGCTGGCGGTCCACCCGGGGGACGAGATCCTCATCAAGAAGAGCCACCACCAGCTTCATCTGGTGCATCCCCTCGACTACAGCTACTTCCACGTACTGCGCAACAAGCTCGGCTGGGGCAGCAAGCTGTTCTAATCAGCTTTGACCGACAACGGCATTGCCAGAGAAGGGCGCCTGAATTGGCGCCCTTCTCTTTTCTGTCGTGGCAACATCCCCTGCCCTCTCATATCCGTACCGCGTGCCAATAGTCAGTACCGCATTCTCATAGCCATACCGCACTGGCGCACCTTTCCTGTACTAAAAATGACGGCGCCCTCTTTACTGTATATAAGACCAGTATATACTGGATGCATACACAGTAATGTTGACCTATACAGGATGAGACCATGCTGACCCAGCTGACCGTCAACAACTTCGCCATCGTCAAGTTTCTCGAACTCGATCTGCAACCGGGCATGACCTGCATCACCGGTGAGACCGGCGCCGGTAAATCCATCGCCATCGACGCTCTTGGTCTCTGCCTCGGAGAGCGGGCAGAAGCCGGCATGGTGCGACCCGATAGCGACAAAAGCGAGGTCAGCGCCCGCTTCCTGCTCGACAACAACCCGGCCGCCCGCGCCTGGCTCGCTACCAACGAGCTGGAAAACGAAGGTGAGTGTATCGTCAGGCGAGTCATCTCAGCCGAGGGGCGCTCACGCAGCTATATCAACGGCGTGCCCGTCCCCCTCACCCAGCTCAAGAATCTGGGCCAACTGCTGGTCAACGTACACGGTCAGCATGCCCACCAGATGCTGCTCAAACCGGACTACCAGCTCGCCCTGCTCGATGGCTATGCCGGTCACCATCTGCTGCTCGACGAGGTGCGCCAGCACTATCAGCAGTGGCGCCAACTGCAAAACGAACTGAACCGGCTCAAGGCCGAGCAGCAGCAGCGGGAAGCGCGCCGTCAGCTTATCGAGTACCAGGTGCAGGAGCTGGACGAATTTGCCCTGCAACCGGGGGAGTTCGAAGAGATCGAGGAAGAGCACCAGCGTCTCGCCAACGGCACAGAACTGATGCAAGAGTGTGGGGCTTGCCTCGACCTGCTCTATGACAACGAAGAGACCACTATCGCAGGGCTGCTGCAATCGGCCGTCGATCGGGCCGAGGGGCTGGTCAGCATGGACAGCCGCCTCACCCCGGTACTGGAGATGCTGAACGAAGCGCTGATCGGGGTGCAGGAGAGTCACAGCGAACTGCGCAGCTACCTCGATCGGCTGGAGCTGGATCCCGAGCGTTTCAACGAGCTGGAGGCCCGCCTCTCCAAGGCGATCAATCTGGCCCGCAAGCACCATGTCAAACCGGCAGATCTGGCTCAGTACCATCAGGAGCTAGCCTCCGATCTCGCCCGCCTCAACTCCGACGAAGAGCGGTTAGAGGGGATGGAAGATGAGCTGGCCGAGGCCCGACAGGCTTTTGTCCAGGCCGCCGAAGCACTGAGCCAGAGCCGTCAGCGTTACGCCCAGGAGCTGGGCACCAAGGTGACCAACAGCATGCACGAACTGGCGATGCCCGATGGCCGTTTTGCCATCGAGGTGCGCCCCGATGCCCAGAGCAGCCTCTCTCCGCTGGGTATAGATCGGGTGGAATTTATGGTCACCACCAACCCGGGCCAACCGATCCAACCGCTTGGCAAGGTGGCCTCAGGCGGTGAACTGTCACGTATCAGCCTCGCCATCGTGGTGATCAGCGCTCGCAAGGTCTCCACCCCGACCCTGATTTTCGATGAGGTGGATGTGGGGATCAGCGGCCCGACTGCCGCCGTGGTGGGTCGCCTGCTGCGCCAGCTCGGGGAGTCCACTCAGGTGATGGTGGTCACTCACTTGCCTCAGGTGGCTGGCAACGGCCACCAGCATATGGTGGTGAGCAAGCATACCGATGGCAAAACCACCGAAACCCAAATGAGTGCCCTTGATGAGACCGCCCGCCTCAATGAATTGGCACGTCTGCTCGGCGGCGACCAGATCACCGACAACACCCTGGCCAATGCCCGCGAGCTGCTGCGTCGCTGAATCAGGCAATAAAGCCCATTTGCAGCGATGGCGACTGACAGTGCAGACCGAACATGCTGACTGCGCAGGCACAGGCGAGAGCTATGGCCTGCGCAGCCAGTAATAGCCAATAGCCAATAGCCAATAGCCAATAGCCAATAGCCAACTGTGATAACTGAACTCGCGTCAGGATTACCGACCCAGATCAATAAAATGGCGAGTTAGGCGAAGCTGGCAGCAACATGGGCGTGGATCCGGTTGCCTTCATGTGGCGGATTTCGCATAGTGTTGCCCCCCTTTATGGGTATCCAATTGTGAGGCTTTGTCTATGATCCACGTTTTTGGTCACAAGAATCCTGATAGCGACAGTATCTGCAGTGCGCTGGTTATCACCGACTGGCTCAATGGCCAGGGCCGTCAGGCCACCCCATGGCGTCTGGGTGACCTGCGCACCGAAACCCGTTTTATTCTGGAGCAGGCAGGCGTCAGCGAACCCGAGTTGCTGACCAAAGATCTGACCGGTGAAGATGTCTGGCTGGTGGATTTCAGTGATCTGGAACAGGGCCCTGCCACACTGGCACAAGCCAATGTACTGGGCCTGGTGGATCACCACCGTCTCGGCACTCTGGTCACCCAATCTCCGCTGGATGCGTGGATCCGGGCTGTCGGCTGCACCTGCACCATCGCCTTCGATCTGCTGAGCCAGCAAGGCACTGTAACCCGCAGCCAGGCTCGCCTGATGCTGGGTGCCATCATGAGCGACACCCTCTGTCTCACCTCGCCCACCACCACCGAGCAGGACAAGATCGCCTGCGAGCGTCTTGCACCGCAGGCCGAAGTATCGCTGGCCGAGTTCGGCCAACAGCTGCTGATGGCGAAAACCGACCTGAGCGGCCTGACTCCGGCTCAACTGCTGCAGCAGGATGAGAAGGCATTCCAGGCGGAAGGTTGCAACTTCATCATGAGCCAGATCGAAGTGGGCAGCGAACAGCAGCTGGCCGAGCACCTGCCAGCCCTGCAGCAGGAGATGGCCCAGCGCGTGGAGAGCGAAGGGCTCGACTTCTTCGTGCTGATGGTGACTGACCTGACGGCCGCAGCCAGCCGTATCTACTTTACCGAGCACGCCAAAGTACCGGCCGAGTCTAGCTACCACCCGGGCTTTGTCAGCCGCAAGAAGCAGGGTCTGCCCTGGGTGATGGATCTGCTGGCCAAGGCCTGATCCTCCCTCGCCATCACCTATTCCAAAGCCCTGTCTCTGCGCAGGGCTTTCTCATCGCCACCGCCAGTCGCCCCCCTCTTGCTGACCATCATGCTCACGACTGCGGCCTCTCGCTTACTCCTTTCTCGGCTTATTGACAGTTAACGCCATAACTTTGCTTACATATTTGCGGCTGTTATTTATCAGGGCTTTGCTGCAGGATAATCGCCGCGCACAACCTTTCCGTTTCAATTCAGGTGATCGATGAACATAACCCCCAAGCAGAGAACCCTGGCCATCACAATTCTGATCGCCGTGGTGCTCCTCGGCTGGCTACTCTGGCCCAGTCAACCACCCAAGGCGATGCTGACCGCTCAGGTGACCCGCGAGGATATTGCCCAGACCGTACTGGCCAGTGGTGTGCTGCAGGCCGTGGAGCAGGTGGATGTGGGGGCCCAGGTCTCCGGTCAGGTTACCAAGCTGGCCGTCGAGGCCGGTGATCAGGTCAAGCAGGGAGACCTGCTGGCCGAGATCGATCCCCTGATTGCCCAGAACAACCTCAAGACGGCCGAGGCGGAACTTGCCAGCAACCGCGCCCAGCTCAAGATCAAGCAGGCACAACTCAAACAGAACGAGCTCGCTTGGCGGCGCCAGCAGCAGATGTTCAAGCAGGAGGCAAGCTCACGGGCCGATCTGGAGAGTGCCGAGGCACAGCTGGCGGTCACCCGCGCCGAACTGCAAAACAGCCAGGCCAATATCGACAATGCCCTGATCAAGGTTGATCGGGCCAAGACCGAGCTGGGCTACACCAAGATCCTGGCGCCGATGGATGGCACCGTCATCAGCATTGTGACCCGTCAGGGCCAAACCCTGGCTGCCAGCCAGACGGTGCCGACCGTGCTCAAGCTGGCCAACCTCGAGACCATGACGGTCAAGGCGCAGATCTCCGAAGCAGATGTCACCAAGGTAAAAGCCGGCATGCCGGTCTACTTCACCCTGATCGGCGATCCGGATACCCGCTATCAGGGTACGCTTCGCGCCGTGGAGTTAGCGCCTACCAACATCAACGATCAGGCCACCACAGGCACCACCACCAACAATGCGGCTGTCTACTACTACGCCCTGTTCGATGTGCCCAATCCCGACCATACCCTGCGGGTCGCAATGACCACCCAGGTGACCATAGTGCTCGGCGAGCGCAAGCAGGTGCTCACTGTGCCGCAAACCGCCCTCGGCAAGTCGCTGGGTGATAACGAGTATGAAGTCACCGTGCTCAAGGAAGATGAGACGACCGAAACCCGTCATATCAAGACCGGTATGAAGGACGAGATCCGCATTGAGGTAATCAGCGGGCTGACCGAGAAGGAGGAGGTGCAGCTCAATCACGGAGCCCCCGCCGACAATGATGAGATGGCGGTGATGCTATGAGTGAGCCCCTGAACCAGCTGCCGTTGATCCAGCTGAAAGGGGTCGAGCGATGCTACCAGAGCGGCGACAGCGAAGTCACCGTGCTCCACCCTCTTGACCTCACCATCACGGCAGGAGAGATGATCGCCATTGTCGGCGCGTCCGGCTCTGGCAAGTCGACCCTGATGAACCTGCTGGGTTGTCTCGATAGCCCGAGCGGCGGCCAGTATCTGTTTCGCGGTCAAGACACCGCCACCATGGATGCGTTGGCGCTGGCCCGGCTGCGCTGCCACCACTTCGGTTTTATCTTTCAGCGCTACCACCTGCTGCCCCATCTCGATGCCGCCGCCAACGTGGAGATCCCCGCCGTCTATGCCGGCACCAGCCGCCCGGATCGCCAGGCACGTGCGCGTCAGCTGCTGGGCAGACTGGGACTGGCCGATCGCAGTCACCATACCCCGGGCCAGCTCTCCGGCGGTCAGCAGCAGCGGGTCAGCATCGCTCGGGCGCTGGCCAATGGTGGCGAAGTGATCCTCGCCGATGAACCGACCGGCGCACTGGATAGCCAGAGCGGCAAGGAGGTGATGGCGATCCTCAAGGAGCTGCACGCTCAGGGCCACACCATCATTCTGGTCACCCACGATATGAACGTGGCCAGCCATGCTGACCGGATCATCACTCTCAAGGATGGTCGGATTGAACAAGATAGCGGCCCCTGTCAAACGGCCGTGTTGGCTCCAGCCACCGCTGTAGCCCCTCAAAAAATAGCGCCCACTAAAGGCGCCATGGGCCACGACTGGGATCGTTATCGGGAAGCGGGACGGATGGCGATGCATGCCATGCTCGCCCACCGGATGCGCACCTTCCTCACCATGCTCGGCATCATCATCGGTATCGCCGCCGTGGTGAGTGTGGTGGCGCTGGGGCAAGGGGCTCGCGCCAAGGTGATCGACCAGATCAATGCGATGGGCACCAACACCATCGAAATCTTCCCGGGTAAAGGATGGGGCGATGAGAAGATGGCCAGCATCCAGACCCTCAACAAGGGGGATCTCGATGCCCTGTTGGGGCAACCCTATCTTGCGGGCGCCAGCCCCGAGATCGGCAGCTCAGGGCAGTTGCGCTACCGCAACAAGACCAACAGCGGCAACGTGACCGGGGTTGGTAACGACTATTTCAAGGTGAAGGGGATGACGCTGGTCAGTGGTCGCTTACTGGAGTGGCAAGATATCCAGCAGCGTGCCGCCGTCGCCGTGGTGGACAAGAAGAGTATCACCAGCCTGCTTGGCAAGGAGGAGCCGGTCGGCAAGGTGGTACTGGTCGGCACCTTGCCGGTGCGGATTGTCGGTGTGGTTTCGCAGGAGACCGGCTTCGGCCCCACCAGCCAGTCGGTCAATATCTGGCTGCCCTACAGCGCGGTGATGAGTCGCCTCATCTCGCAGCACCACTTCAGCCAGATCACCATCCGGGTCAAGGACGGGGTACAACCGGCACTGGCCGAGCAGGCGGTGATCGAGTTGATCACCAAGCGTCACGGGGTGAAGGATTTCTTCACCTTCAGCAGCGACAGCATCATCAAATCGGTAGAGAAAACCACGGCCACCATGACCCTGATGGTCTCGGCCATCGCGGTGATCTCGCTGATCGTCGGCGGGGTGGGCGTGATGAACATCATGCTGGTGTCGGTGGTGGAGCGCACCCGCGAGATCGGCATTCGTATGGCCGTGGGCGCCCGCCAGTCGGATATCCTGCAGCAGTTCCTGATTGAAGCTGTAATGGTCAGCCTACTGGGGGGGATCTTCGGCGTCGGCCTCTCGCTGGGCATTGGCGCGCTCTTTTCACTGCTGGTGGACTCCATCAAGATGCAGTTCTCGCTCTTCTCCATCCTGATGGCCTTTGGCTGCTCGTCACTCATCGGGATCCTGTTTGGTTACCTGCCGGCACGCAATGCGGCGCGGCTCGACCCTGTTGTCGCACTGGCGAGGGAATAACAATGCACAAGCTCTCCTGGCTGGCTCTCTGCATGGCCCTCAGCGGCTGTAGTCAGCACAGCACCTATCAAAGACCCGAGCTGGCGATCGCCCCTGCATGGCAACAGGCAGAGGGCGCCCAACTGGCTACGCAGGCAGGCCCCTGGTGGCGGGAATTTCATGATCCCCAGCCCGACAAACTGGTCGAGGCGGTTCTGGCCGCCAACCCGGACATGCATGTGGCGGCCCTCAAGCTCAAAAGCGCCCGTCTGGGCGCCGAGCAGGCCGATACCAACCTCACCCCCTCGGTCAATGGCACTATCGCCGCCAGTGGCAACAAGGATCTGAAAACCGGCAAAGACACCAACAGTCTGGGTCCCTCGCTGAGCCTCAGTTACGAAGTGGATTTGTGGGGCAAGCTTGCCTCGGTGCGAGATCAGGCAAGCTGGGAGGCGGCGGCAAGCGAGCAGGATCTCGCCAGCACCCGACTGCTGCTGATCGGCAATACCCTGGAGCAATATTGGCAGCTCGGCTATCTCGGCTCTGCCATCACCCTTGGGGAACAGCAGCTGGCCAACCTGACCCGTACCGAGCTGCTGACCCAGACCAAATACCAGGCTGGCGCCATTACCCGACTCGATCTGGCGCAGGCACGCCAACAGTTGGCCGGAAAACAGGCTGAGCTGGCCTCCCTCAAGGCGCAGCAGGAGCAAGCTCGCAATGCCCTGCGTCTGTTGCTGGGCCGCAGCAGCGGGCCGCTGGAGTATGCACCCGCTTCCCTTGCAAAGCAGACCATTCCTGAACTTGCGGTGGGTATTCCGGCTGATGTGCTGGCACGCCGCCCCAACGTCAAAGCGGCCGAATTGCGGCTGCGCAAGACGCTGGCAAAAGGGGACGAGATCCGCACCAGCTTCTACCCCAGCCTGACCCTGACCGGCAGCGCCAGCACCGCATCCGATAGATTGGCGCAGGTGCTGCAAAATCCGGTTGGTACGCTGGGAGCCAGCCTCGCCCTCCCCTTCCTTGAATACAACCGCACCCAGCTCGCCATCGAAAGCTCAGAGCTGGATTACCAAATCGCTGAAACCGAGTTTCGCAAACAGCTCTACACCGCACTGGTGGAGGTGGAAGACAATCTGGCCGCCCGCCACTATGGCCAGCAGCGACTCGATTATCTGCAGGAACAACTGAGTTATGCCCGGGAGGCCGAACGACTGGCCAAGGCTCGCTTCCAGGCGGGTGCGACCGGCGTGCAAGCCTGGCTTGATGAGCAGAACCGGCTGTGGGATGCCCAGCAGAGCCTGCTGGCCCAGCAAAAAGAGCAGCTCACCACCACCGCCAAAATTTATCGTGCCCTGGGTGGCAGCGATAGCGTGGCGCCCCGATAACGCCTCCCCCCCAATATTCCCCACTCTGCCTGTAGAGTGGGGAATACCATCGCCATCGACCGCACAGAATTCCCTCGCCCACACGGCAGACGAACTCCATTGCCCATTATCAGGGGCAGTCATGGCAGCGCAGCCAATTACATGCATCGGCGACCCAGAATATCCCGGCTATACCTTGCGGCTATCTCTATCCCTCACGCACCCTGACCGGAGATAACGGTTACCGGATATTCCATCAGCAGAGAGCTCGGCTCTTGCCAAGCCGCGCCCCGTGAATCATGAGAGACATATCCGAAGCGCATATCTGCACGACGCATACAAATAGTGATATCACGTAGTTAATCCTGCACGACAAAATTAATCGCAAACAGCGAGGGATATTGAGCAAAGTAACAGTGCGGTGAAACGACGGTAAAAAGGATACAAGCGAGGATGTAGATAACAGTGGGGCGAAGGGGCAGATTGGATAACCACGAGTAAAACGGCAAAAATAATGCCGCTCAAAGGCGGCATTATTCAATCTCTGAACCTGACAAATTAGATCAGGAAATCGTTCAGGTCTTTACCCAGTGCTACTTGAGCAGCAATGGCTTTCGGCATACGGCCTTGACCGGTCCAGGTTTTTTCCTGGCCATCTTCTTCGTACTTGTATTTAGCCGGACGCGGAGCACGCTTGCTCTTGGCAGCGCCAGTCGCAGCAGCCGGAGCAGCAGCTGTCGCCAGCAGCTCGCGAGGATCAATACCAGCCTGCTGCAGCATTTCGGTGAATTCATTCAGCTTGCGCTGACGCTCTTCCTGTTCAGCACGCTCCTGTTCAACAGAATCGGCGCGCTCTTGGTAAACCAAGTCAAACTTCTCTTTAGCTTCCAGCAGTTGCTCAAACGGCAGCTCACGAATAGCCGCACGCAGACTGCGAATGTTCAGCAGAACTTTCAGAAACTCGTTCATTATTTCCTCACAAAAAAGTCGGTTACAGGGATACCGTTTCAGAATAGCATGGACAATTCGCGAGAACATACAGTTTTTCTATATTAACGTTCTTTTTTTCTTAAATTTCACCATCAAGATCGAATGCTTGCCACTATCAATAACAAACTGGCTGGAATGCAGATCTTCTGGGTAGAGAGGTGATTACCATCTTGTGTTCAAGAAACATCGGTATTTCAAGACTCATTAATTTCCAGTTCAGCATCCAACAAAACTAACTCGGTAACCTGCTTTATAAGCCTGAGCGAACATTTCTACCATACGTTCAACATCACGTGACAAGACTATGCCTATCTGTTTACACGTCTAGAACCAGTCCCTTCACCCGATGATGAAGGGAATACTCCCAATTGACTATCAACCCCTTCAACGCCATCGACAAAATTACATATTAATCAATTGGTTGGAATCGCCACATGACACTTCAAATATGCCTTTCATAGCCCGTTTGACAGACGCATGCGTCCGAAAACAGACTGTTCAGATACTGGTTGTCCAGAAGGGAAAAAATAAAAAAGCCAGCCGTTTTTAAGGGCTGGCTTTCTATGTATCCAAATAGCACTATTTATTTTTGGTTATATTCTTGCCTGATTGGTCAACACCGGTAATCACTGCCTGTGAAGCAGACCCAGTTAAAAGGGGCTCGGTTGGATAGAGCTTAAGTGCTTCAGCTCGCATCGCATTGGCTTCCTCTGTACGACCCAATGCATTAAGCGCGATCACCATATTGGCGTATATGTTGGCACGCGGTGTATGGTGTACGAATGCCTGCCCCCACTCCAGATAAGCTTCCAGTTCGGTCTTGTTATTTGTCTGCAAGCCCACCATCAGACGAACTGAGTTCACATCAAACTCGACTCGGGTCAACCAAGCCATGGGATTGACGATATCAAGTAGCAAGGTCGGCTCTTTATACCCACCCCGTTCATATTTGGTGACTACCCATGCGGTGTGAATTGCTGTGAGCATAAAGGGAACGACCAGCAGCGGGATAGCGATCGCCATAAATCGCAGTAACAGCCATGGGCGGCACTCCATATCCCACCATGATGAGAAACCCTGACTCGCCAGGTTGGTCTCCTCAATTTCGGTATCGATGATATAAATCAGCGTCAGCAACAGCCACCATAACACGATCGCATGGTAGAGCGGGTATTCCGTCTGGGTATGAAGCAAGATCGGTGTAACCAGAGCAAGCAGTCCCATGGCATTTACCCAACGCACACTCACCAGACGCGATAATAATGCGCCTCCCATGATCACCATGCCGACCATGGGTGCAATACCGCCCTCAACAGCCCAATAGAGAAACTCGTTGTGGGGGTGGTCAAGATTGTACTCAATCTGCACCATGGACGGATTCAGTGCTTTATCAGCCATGTAGTGATGGAGAAAAACAGATTCAAAACTGCCGTATCCCCATCCACTCCAAGGAGCCTGTGCAATCAGTTTTGCCGCGTAAGGCCAGTAAATAGATCGCATACCACCGGACTGATAGATCTCGAATCCACGTTTTGCTCCAGCCAGCCAATATTGTGATAACAGGCCAATCGCTACAGCCAAAATAACCAGACCCAATATCCGCCATAGCAACCGCTGTCGATAAAGCTGAGGCATCAGTAAAAACAGTGCTAGCAGACCGCCTAACTGCCCCACTCTAGATTGCAAAACAACGAGCAGCAGTGCTGCAGATAGAATGACGCCATAGCGCAACGCCATCAACAATCGGCCACACTCTCGTCGTAATTCCAGCCAGATAGCAAGGGCAAGGCCAGTTGCCATAAACGTCGCCATCACGTTTGGCTGTTGAAAGATCCCGTATGGGCGATTGGCCTTGGTGTCATAACCAATCCAGTTACCTGGCGTTAAGAGGTAGAACTGCACCAGACCCAGCAATGCCTCCATCGCGATCGCAATCAGGATGAGATAGAGCAAGCGATCACGCTGCGCCTTATCAAAGCACCATTGATAGAGTCCAAACAAAAACAGCAGACCAGCAAAAAGTCCCAGCAATCGGGGAATAGCATAATCCTTGAGTGCAAAGCCGGGATAGAGCATCGGGAGCAGCAGCAAGAGAGCTCCTATCCATAAACCCGCTTGTAATGGAGAAAAGACCAGACGTTGACGTAACGTCACCAGCCACAATCCCAATCCAATAGCCAATGAGGCAAAGACCCATCCCCACTGGTTAAAGGGCAGATACAGCCCTGCGCCTCCCGGGTTGTGCATAAAAAAATGCATGCCCAGCAACCAATAGAGCGCATTAATAACAACAATCATTCGCACCAACACAATAGCCCAGCTCCTTAGGCTCAACTAAACACCAAAAAGGCATACAAGATACGGACAACAAGAGAGGGGTACCATTTATTACCCCTCCACTCAATCAATAATTTGTATTGTTACCTCCTCTAAATAGCTGTTCCGAATAGTGTAGTGGTCAACTAAATCCGGACACTTGGTTAGGCCGTTCTTCGGCTTTTGCTGGTGGTATCCCGTCATTGTGGCAATGTGGACGCCGCCAGTTGTAGTAATCCATCAGGTAATAACTGATATCTCGTTTCGCCTTTCGCCTCTCGCAAGCTCATATATCCCATAGCCGGCAGCCACTCTGACTTCAGGCTTCTGAACAACCGCTCCATCGGGGTATTATCCCAGCAGTTGCCACGACGACTCATGCTCTGGGTTATGCGATAACGCCATAGTCGTTGCCGAAATGCCCTACTGCCATATTGGCTGCCCTGGTCAGAGTGAAATAGCACACCAGATGTGCAACCCCGCTGCTGATAGGCCATCTCCAGTGCTTCGATTGCCAATTCTGCATCAGGTTTATCAGACATCGCCCAGCCCACGACCCGCCGGGTGTACAGGTCAAGAACCGCTGCCAGGTAATCTGTCCCTGAAGCCAGCCGTTCACTGGATGTCGGTGAAACCGTACTGCGCCGCTGGGTTCAGCAATTGCAATCCGAACGCTGTGGTACAACCCCAATCAGCAAAGCACTGACTCCGGGGCAGCAAAAATCCAGGAGCTGGAAGCCCGTATCAACCGACTCGAACGTGAAAAGGACATTCTAAAAAAGCTACTGCTCTCTTGATGGCGGACGAGTTCACACGTACGCGCTGATAGACCGATTAAGGGAGCAAGCCCCCATCACCCTGGTCTGCTGCGCCTTCGATGTGCCCACTTCCTGTTTTTACGATTATCTGGCTCGCAGGCGGACGATTAACCGTGAACGTATGCAACAGCGCTGTGAGTTGCGCCGTTTGTTCAAAGAAAGCCGGAACTCAGCGGGCAGCCGCGCCTTGATGTCGATGATGCGAGAGTTGGGGTATCAGATTGGCCGATTCAAAGTACGTAACCTGATGAAGGAGGCCGGGTTGGCATCCAAACAGCCGGGCGTACACCGTTATAAGGTGGCACGGTCAGAACGGCCGGATATTCCCAATCTGCTGGCCCGCGAATTTGATGTCCAGCAACCCAATCAGGTGTGGTGTGGCAATATCACCTACGTCTGGGCAGGTGGCCGTTGGCATTATCCCTGGTCGAGCACCAGGGATACGGCTTCGAGTTTGAATTCGGCAGTAAATGAGCGACGTAATCTTGTCATTGAACACCTCAGGTCATGGTGGCGACTGTACCACCTAAAATGGTGTCCGGGATGATTAGACCACAACAAAAGGCATTTAGCGGGCGCCAAACCCCGTCAGAATGGTCTTAATCGTCTTAAACACAATCAATACATCCAACCAAAGGGAAAAGTGCTTGATGTAGTAAAAGTCGTGCTCAATCTTAATTCGGGTATCATCGGTATCGGCAGCATAACCGTGTACCACCTGTGCCCAACCGCTGATCCCGGGGCGCACGATATGGCGATACATATAAAAGGGGATCTCACGCTCGAATTGATCGACAAAGGTGCGCTGCTCAGGTCTGGGCCCTATCAGGCTCATATCCCCTTTGAGTACGTTGAAGAACTGTGGCAATTCATCGATACGCAACTTGCGGATCACCTTGCCCACACGGGTCACGCGCATATCGCCGCTCTGAGCAAACTGGGCACCAGTCCTCTCAGAATCCTTGCTCATGCTACGAAACTTGTAGATGCGAAAATCTTGGTTCCCCTTCCCTACCCGGTTTTGCAGAAACATCACCGGGCCCGGACTTTCCAGCTTGATGAGAATAGCCGTCACCAGCATCAAGGGGGAGAAAAGGGGGATCGCAATCAAGGCAGCCACAATATCCATGCATCGTTTGATAAAGGCATAAACAGGTGATGGTATGAGGGAACCCAGCTGGTTCTCGTTCAGATGGTCAATCCTTACACGCCCAGTCAGAGTCTCGCTAACCTGCTTAATATGATAGACAGGGATATGGGCCAGGGCACAGCGAGCCAGGAAACGCTCCCACTCACCCGCCAGCTTCTCATCCTGAAGGTCGGCCACCACCGCATCATACCGTACGGCACCAAGATCAGGCTTATCAAGCAGACGCCATTCCACACATGTGTGTTGAGTCAAAACCTGATAATTACCAACAGGCAGCAAAGCATATTTTGGTGTCCGATAACGACATCCGATAAAATAAACCAACCAACAGCAAATCAATGCAACCACATATGACTCGAGTAATACCTGTCGACTATAAGGCAAGCGCAGAAAAAAGAGAATACCGACCAGAAAACCATACAGGGTAGTCACGGTGGGAATCATATAGGCAACGGGACTTGCCCCAGGGTAGCGTAGGAAGCGATGCAGCACTATTCCAATCATCAAAAAAGTCACAAAGGCCCCGCTCAGAGTATTGACTCTGACTGCATCCATATGCAGCCAAAATCCCCATCCCCAGCGCTCGATAGCTGGTAAACACACCGCAAGCAGGGCTCCGAGAATAAACAATGCAGGAGGAGTAAATATGATGCGCTCATACCAGCGTGAATGACGGCGTTGGTAGTTCAAAAATCACCTCTGAAAAATATTTACAACCATAACAAATTTAACGTCAAGAAAGATATCTATTCAACGTTTTTATATATTGCGTAATAACTATCTCCTCATCAAATTTTGATGCCATCAATTCTCGCCCAGCTAGCCCCATTTTTTTAATCTGTTCGGCATCCATATTAATGATTGTTTCACAACAATGAGCTAACGCTCCAGCATCCTTTACCGGGCATAACAAACCCGTCTGATCAGGTATCACCACATCACGACAACCAGGGACATCAGTAACGATTAAAGGCTTACCCATAGATGCTGACTCGATCATAGTTCTCGGAATGCCTTCACGGTATGATGGCAACACTATGCAATCAGCATCCGCAACAAATGGCCGCACATCATCGGTCGTCCCCAAGTATGTAACTAGCCCATCTTCTTCCCATGACCGAATCTGTTCACGCGTTATCATACTCGGATTAGCAACACCACAGGAACCAAGTAATTGAAATATGGTCTGTGGATAGCGTTGTTTTATCAGCTTGGCTGCAGCCACATATTCGCCGACACCTTTATCCCACAGCATGCGGGCAATCAGTAAGAACCGTATAGGTTTCGCTATATTAGTTTCTGTTTCCACCCGACCGATAAATTGCGGCGCAAAGTGCTTAAGATCCACGCCTTCACCATGTAATAGCATTGCTTTATGGTCAGGCACTAACCGAAGCTGCAAAAATTCTTGACGATCATCTTCATTTAAAAACCAAACTTCTTTAGGATATCGAAATGCTAACTTATATAAACTACGAGCAACCTTAGCCACTAGATTAGTGTTAACAAAAGTGTACCCCAAACCAGTAGTAATAGCTAGCGAAGGAACTCCAGCTAACTTTGCTGCGAGGGAACCATAAATGTTTGGCTTGATAGTGTAATGAATAATAAAGTCGGGTGCAAGGCGTTGGTATAAACCGTACAGATTATACATTAACTTAAGATCTTGCAGGGGATTAGTTCCCTTTGCCGACATCGGCAGGTCAATCACATTGCAACCCATCGCTCGTAATTTTTCAGAAAACTCATCTACAGGTGCGATGACAGTTAAAAAACAACCTCTATTAAGCAAGCGTTTAATCACCCCACCCCTAAAGTTAAACACCGACCAGGATGTATTTGCCACTAATGCAATCTTTTTATTTTTCACTAACGAAACCCTGAATAACATGCCATAAATTGCTGATATCTAGCCCCTTATGCTCACACCAAAAACAGTGACTAAATTACTGATAAAACGCCAGCCAACGCTCAGCTTGAACACTTAAAGAATAACGTTCTACTATCCGCTGCCGGGCTAAACACCCCCGCACCTGAGCTTGTTCAGGTGTCAGCACCAGCGCCTGTGTCAATGCATCAGCTAAGGCTTTACTATTTTTAGGGGGAACCAATATACCACAATCACCAACTACTTCTTTCACCCCGCCACAATCGGTGGCCACCACCACCCGCTCGCTGGCCATGGCTTCTAACAACACTAACGGCATCCCTTCCCAAGCTGATGACATTACATATACTTCAGCGGCATTCATCCACTCATGCACATTGCGTTGCAGCCCTAAAAAATGTATCCGGTCGGTTAAGCCTAATTGTACGGCGAGCGCTTCTATGTTGGCTTGCTCTTCACCGGTGCCAATAATCGCCAATTGTGTGTGGCTCAAATCGCTGGGCAGTTGGCTAAAGGCGGTTAATAAGTTGGGGTAATCTTTTTGAATATTGAATCGGCCAACAGCCAAAATTAATGGCGTATCATCTGTCAGCTGTAATTGAGCTCGCAAGCTAGTACGACTCGCCGGATTAAAGGTAAAACGCACGGTGTCAATACCGTTTGGCATCGCTAACATTCGCGTTGCTGGCACGGCACCTTGGACAATAAAGGCATCGACTGCCTCTTGACTCACATTAGTACTGAGATCACACAAGGCATCAGTTACACGATACGCCAGCATACGACCGCGCCCGCCTTCACAGGTATTGTGCGCGGTACAAATGAGTTTTTTCATGCGAGTGGTTAAACGCAGCAAGCGGGCAAACAGGTTGGCGTGGACCATATGGCTATGCACTACATCAGGCTTAAATTGCTTGATTAACCGCCGCGTCTTCCAATAGGCTTTAATAAAGCCTATTGGCGTTTTGGCCATACCAAGTTCTACAACCTCAATCTTAGTAGATTGCGGGCGATTAAGTGCCTCACCGGTCATGGCGATTAATAAAACTTCATGGCCTTTAGCGGAAAATTGATCGGCCAAATCACATACTTGCCGCTCAGCTCCGCCCATGCCAAGGCCTGTAATGATGAGGGTGATTTTTTTTGGATTAACCACGAAGTAATTCCTGCCATCTTTTAATTATTTGCTCTAACGCAAATCGCTGAGCATTATGAATGGATGCTTTACTTAATTCATTCCATTGAGATTCTGGAATATTGATATCTTTTCCAGCCACTATTGCTTGCACCATTAGTTCACCCAAGCTTGTAACATTCTCCGCCTCACACAGCCACCCCGTTTCACCATGCTTAATAATTTCCGCAGGCCCGGTGTCACAATCAAATGAGACGATCGGCAAGCCATAGGTTTGCGCTTCAATCAGAACCAATGGCAAACCTTCAAAGCGTGAACTCATCACAAAGAACGCCGCCTGTTGGTAATGGACGGAGATATTATTGGTTTTTGGCACAAGCTCTGTGTTGGTTTCAATATTTAACTCGCGGCGCAACTGCTCAAGCATGGCTTTATCTTCACCATCACCCACAATACGCAAGCGCCAATCAGGGTGTAGCGGGACAACCTGCGCCCAAGCTTGCAGCAATAAATCAAAACCCTTTATATGTGTCAAATGACCAACAGCCAAAAACAATTTTTCTTTATGGGGATTTATGGTTGCAGGAAGCGCTATTGTGACCGGATTGGGAATGGCGTTGATTTTTGCCTTGCAAGCGGTATTGCTAAGCCAAAACTGTTTATCGCGCTCGGTTAACGTCACCACATCATCAGCAAACCTTGCGGCTAATTTACGAGCTAATCGACGTGTCGATTTACCTAGATCATTATGATAAAAAAAATGCTCCCAACAGATATGACGTACATTTAAGCCAATTACCGCAGGTAAAGCATATAGCGCCAACATTGATTCGACATCAATTAAAATATCAATTTGATTCTGTTGTAAATAACTACGCAATTTTACAATTGCCAGTGGCAAACGCAGTATACCACGCCCCGCAGTGTTAAACAGTTGACTTACGTGAATACCATCAGTCAATTCAAAAAATGGTTGTTCACCACACTGCAAATTCAACATGAATACCGAGTGCCCACATTTCTGCAATTCATTGGCTATTACTGACGCGACTCGCTCAGTCCCACCACTTTGATTCAAATTACCAATAAAAAAACACACATTCATGTTATTTTCTTCTTAATGAAACAATGATAAAACATTGTAAATAACGCACTACTGTTTTTAAGAACGCTAATTTATTTTTACAAAACACCTTCATTGGTATATATTTTAACATGGCACCTCTAGCGATGAGATGACCTTTAGCGTACTTTCGTAATGAACTTCTACTAAGTCTAAGATGATTATGATCATCAAAGAATAATCTGACAGGCTCATTTGTATATATGAATTTATAGCCTTCAGATGCTGTGATACTGTAGAACCATATCTCAGGTATAAACTTAGTATCGTGGGCTACAGGATATGGGAACTTTTTAATCTCACGTAGACTTAATATATCTATTCTCTCGCCAAAATGTCTGCTTGCAAACTCGTCAAACCACGAAGCAACACCAACACCAACACCAACACCAACACCAACGGAGAATTTACTATCCGCAACCTTTCTTTTACAACTAATTGCAATTGCTCTAACACCAAGTATTTTTTCGCTTAAACTATGCTTTGGTATTCCCCCCAGCGCTTTATTTAATGAATCAGGCAGAAGAGCATCATCAGAGTCCAACCCTACAAAAAATTCACCACGAGCCTCTTGAATAGCACGATTCCATGCAGCCTGTTTTCCTGAATTTTCTTGATAAATATATCTTATAGTAATTTTTTTTTCATCAATAAAGCTGTCAACTAAAGATTTTGTATTATCTGTAGAACCATCGTCAATTATCAACCACTCAAGAGAACTCTCTTTTTGCAGAATTACGCTTTTATAACAACGCTCCAGTGTATGCGCTCTATTGTAGCTGGGAGTAAATACTGTAAACTTTAGGATTTTATTCATACAGCCTCAATAATATTATTAATTCGTTGTTTGTTGTAGTAGCGATATAGCAGCATTGTAATTAAAAACATTATAACATAATTAAAATTAAATATATGAACTATGGAAGTCGCGCCTAAAATAGTAAACCATATATAATACGCAGAAAAACCGAAAATTAACATTAGCAACCATTTAACTAACAGTAGTTTATATAACTTGTCTCGATAAATATATTGCATATACACTACATCTAGGCTATAAAAAATCAACGCTGGTAACATATATGCAGCCATGGATGTTGCTTTATTAAAATTGTCACCATAGATATAGCCTATAAATGGGGGTAACAATATGGCAGATACGGTCTGGACACACACCGTAATCACCAAAATAAATGAAATTATTTTCCATTTTGGCTGCGCTACTTTTTTAAAAATAAACCTGGGCCCTATTGACTGGATTATAATACCAACAAGCAGACCTAACTGCTCAAATATTTGAATCGCTACGCCATACATTGCTAGGTCATCAAAACCAAGATAGCGCTCAACAAAAATACGATCTGAACGCATGTAAACGTACATCAATACTAATGGTAGCCACAACTTCAAGCCTCGAAATAATACTGCCTTAGTTATTTTTTTCGAAAATATCCAGTTACCACCATCTTTTATGATCAAGATACTTAACAAAGAGGCAAGCATTATTGCTTCAATCGCTCTTGAAAAATAAACAAGCCCCTTATAGCTAAACCACAAGGCAAAAG
This sequence comes from Aeromonas sp. R10-2, assembly GCF_040908445.1. Lineage (NCBI taxonomy): Bacteria > Pseudomonadati > Pseudomonadota > Gammaproteobacteria > Aeromonadales > Aeromonadaceae > Aeromonas > Aeromonas sp. R10-2. The sequence continues at coordinate 93,832 of NZ_JBFODS010000058.1, forward strand.
TTATAGTTAGCGCCCTTACGACCAAGGCAAAAACCCTAGATAACACAACATAACCAATTGCAATCCTTGCCTGATAGTAATTAACTATCACACCAAATGGTTCTGTTAGCAGCAAAATAAATGATAATGATGTCACCATTTGTGAGATCACTGAATCATCAACAAACAAATAATTATATGTATTTATAATTAAAAATGCCAAACACGAAAAAACAAATCTAACTAAAAATGAACTTGTTAATACATGCCATTGTAATTTTTGATGTCTAGACAAAGCAGGTACCGTTACCTCAGAACCAACAACTAAAGCAAGTGATGACACTAATATTACTAGGTTTACCGAATAGAGCCATTTGCCATAATCTTGAACACCAAGGGCCCTACTAATTATTGCCTCACTATAAAATATCAATACTATAAAAACCAATTTCTCAACAAACAAAAATGCAACATTCTTAATGATATCGAAATGCCTACTATACATATCAAGTAACTTTTCATCCTTATGTCTTATCGCCATAACACACCTAAATACTTTAATGAGACATCACTAATCAAACACACAACTATTTAATTATGATCATTTTGACAAAAAATTATTTTTGAGCTGCATACTAATTTTATTCTGTGTGCGTTATTTTATTAATGGCTGATTGTTTTATAATTTTACGTAGTGTTATAAATCGCAGGCTTTCAGATAGTTCTGTCTGTGTATGATATTTAAATATCATCAGTGCCGTTTATCCATATCACTTTGTACCCTAAAGTTCTGTTCAATCTAGGCTGTGTTCTCAAAATGCTGGTTTTCTGTCCACCAATAGTTCCCGTAAGTAACGAAGGCAGAAAGCCAGCTTGATAAAAGCAGGGCGTTGTTTCCCAAATCAACTATCAAGCAGCAACTACCCAGCCCCAAGTGACAGTTACACTCGGGGCTGTCTGACAGGCATGCCCAGAGTATTCAGCTTGTTTATGGCGCTGACATACGCCATTACCTCTCTCACTTGGCCGTTGTAGTTACGTAGACTGATTTTCCCCGCCAGCAACTGCTTGAACCGATACATTGCAGTCTCTGCCAGCGAGCGACGGTGATACCCCGATATCTTCTTCCAGTACGCCAGCCCTTCCTTGCGCATCACCAGTACCGCGTCATTTCTTGCGTGTCCATTTTTCCATAACCCCGCGCTTTTGCGAGGCGGGATACAGGCTGTTGCCCCTTTGCGCAAGATAAGCTGATGACTGGCTTTGCTGTCGTAGGTGCCATCCGCATAAACACGCCCCAGTTTGCGCCGTAGTGGATTGAGCAAGGTCGGTAACACCTCTGCATCATGGACATTCTCCAGCGAGATTTCCGCCGCCACGATATCGTGGGTTGCCTGGTCTACCGCCAGATGTAACTTGCGCCAGACTCGCCGTTTCTTAGCACCGTGTTTTCTGACCTTCCATTCGCCTTCACCAAAGACCTTCAGCCCGGTTGAGTCGATGACCAAGTTGGTGATACGCCTCTTGGCGAGTTGTCGATAGGACACTTTCACCGTGCGAGCGCGATTGCTGACACAGCTGTAGTCCGGTGCGCACAGCGGCACATTCATCAACTCGAACAGAGAGCCGAGTAGTCCCTGAGTGGCTCGCAGAGTGAGGTTGAAAATCCCCTTGAGCATCAGGAAGGTACAAATGGTCTGGTCGGTGTAGAGCTGGCTGCGGCCCCGCCACCCATGATGGTCGTGATGGAACCAGTTGTTCATGGCCTCGGCATCAACCCAGAAGGTGAGTGAACCACGGTTAATCAAAGACTTCTTGTATGTAGGCCAGTTGGTAATAGGGTGAAGCGACGTGCCCATGATGCAGATTTGAAGAGGATGGTATTGATCAGATCACCGAGTCCTCGGTAAGTTCCCTTCAAACTGCATCGATTTGGGAAACAACGCCGTTGAACATTGAACTGCTTTTCAAACTCTACCGGCGACAGCCCATTATTGGAACCATGGCACCGGATTTGGTTGTAAAACATCTCGATTCAATCAAGTACATCGCTGTAGATTCAACTTGTTAACGCAACTCTCAACGCGTAGTTGGGCCTGCGTCAAACAAAACTGCCCAAGGATGGTCAATTGAATAAAAGCTATTGATTGGCAAGCAAGAAATCTATGCTATGTGAGGGCAATTTAACAACATTATCGCTTGGCGGTAGCTGCTGCTTTGCCAGCCACACCAGATCACAAATACCATCCGTCGGTTCAAAGGCTGCCGGGGCATGCATCAGGATGTCACGCACTTGCTGTTGATCAAAACGGTGACAAGCATCATCCAGTGAGGCCAGCAAGGGGCGCAGTCGCGACCAGGGCAGCCAGCTCTCTTGTGCCACCATGATCCTGGGATGCTCGGTTCCTCTGGCATCATCACCAATCAGTAACTCTTCGTAGAGCTTTTCACCCGGCCGCAAACCCGTCACCTCGATGGCGATATCACCATCGGGCCGCTGCTCATCACGCAGTGTCAAACCACTCAGGCGTATCATGCGCTTGGCCAGCTCCATGATCCGTACCGGTTGACCCATATCGAGCACAAAGACGTCGCCCCCCTCCCCCATGGCGCCTGCCTGGATCACCAGCTGGGCAGCCTCAGGTATCGTCATAAAGTAACGGATGATATCGGGGTGAGTCAGGGTGATGGGCCCCCCTTTATCTATCTGCTGTCTGAATAACGGCACCACTGAGCCGGAAGATCCGAGAACATTGCCAAAACGCACCATACAAAAACGGGTGCTGTGCTTCTCGCGGGTCAAGGCTTGCAAGATCAACTCGGCCAGACGCTTGCTGGCCCCCATGGTGTTGGTTGGCCGTACGGCTTTATCGGTAGAGATCAGCACGAATGTTTCTACCCCAGCCTCAATGGCCGCCTGTGCCGCATAAAGAGTGCCGAATACGTTGTTACGTACCCCTTCAATGATGTTGAACTCAACCAGCGGGACATGTTTGTAAGCAGCCGTATGGTAGACGGTCTGGATCCTGAAGCTCTGCATCACCGTCTTGAGACGATGCTGGCGCTGCACTGACCCCAGTAACGGCACCAGATCCGTTTCGATTTCTTCACGCTGACACTGCTCCCGCAGGTTCTTGTGCAGGACATAGAGGGCGTATTCGGATAGTTCGAACAGTACCAGAGTGGATGGCCGGCACCGCAAGATCTGGCGACAGAGCTCAGAACCAATAGAGCCACCGGCACCTGTCACCATGACCGCTTTGCCTGTGATATTGGCCTCCATCAAGGTGGTCACAGGCTCTACCGGATCTCTGCCCAACAGATCGTCGATGGAGACCTCATTGAGCTGATCTATGCGGGCAGAGCCATTGACCAGATCGGCCATCCCCGGGATAGAGAGCACTTCGCAAGAGAGGGGCTCAAGTGCATTGATCACCTCCTGACGGCGAGCCCTGGTGCTGCTCGGCATAGCCAGCAAGATCTTCTGCACCCCATGGTGGTCAATCAAGGCTGGCAGCTGGGCGCTGTTATAGACAGTACACCCCTGGATTACACACCCCTGCTTGGCTGGATCATCATCAACAAAGGCAACGGGATAAAACTCATTGCCTTGCAACAAGGCCATTTGCAACTGTCGGCCCGAAGAGCCCGCGCCGTAAATCAACACCTGGGTGCGAGCCAAACGGGTGGTATTAAGGAGCGCCCGGAAAAACAGCCGCACACCGCCAACCAGTAACACCAAAAAGGAGAGATAGATAACCGAGACCGTTCTCGGCAGAAAGATATCGAAATAAAACGCAGAGAGAACAAAGAAGCAGGTTGAAAGAAATGCCCCTAGCGCGATTGTCCATAACACCCGAAAGCTGACATATCGGAGCACTGCGCGATAAAGCCCCAGCCGTACAAACAGACCGATGCTGACAATGATAATTGCGCCAAGCAGTGCCCAGTGATGCGGGCTATCGATTGGCCAATTATGTTCAAGCCGGATCCAGTACGCCCCCCAATAGGTCATGGTGATCAGGATCATATCAACGGTGACAGAGATGGCACGCTTGCTGGCTCGTGACAGGGAGCCCAGACAAGTCACTAGCCAGCTCCCACCGGGTAAAAGCTCATTTCTCATTCTGGTACTCCTGCATTCAGGTGATACGCAAGAAAAGCTAACGGCAAGTAGGCAATGACCAGACCGCCCACACCATCGAGCTGGCCCAATACAATCATGACAGCGATCGGCGCAAGCCAGAGGCTATTTATAAGAAGCACAGCCAAGGTCACGTTTCGATGACTTTGCCAACGCCTCGCCGCATACTGAAATGCATGGGTCCGATGAGCCTGGCTCAAACGGCATTTCAAACGAAAGCGATTCAGCAACGTCCAGGTCGCATCAACCACAAAGACTCCGAGCATGACGAGCCATGCCCACAGGAATTGAGGTGCAGAAGCAGCATCCAGCAGCATCAGGGAAGCCAGCATCAAGCCAAGAAATCCGCTGCCACCATCCCCCATAAAGATCCTGGCGGGCGGAAAATTCCAGCACAAGAAGCCAGCCGCCGAAATCCCCAGTAGCAGGATCAAACTGGCAGACGACCACTCCCCCCCAACCAGATAGTGAAATAACGCCATGAACAGGCAGACGACAACGGCTTCACCTGCTGCCAAGCCATCGATGCCATCCATAAAGTTGTAGAGATTGATAAACCAGATCACCCCCAGCCAGGCCAGCAGGTAACCAAACCAGGCCAGATCGAGCTGCCAACCAAAGAAGGTCAGCGCTGGCAAACCATCAACCGCAGAAACCACCAAAGCTGCCGCCATGCTCTGCACAATCAGGCGAGTTCGGGGCTTGAGAGAGATGTGGTCATCGATAAAACCAACCAAGGCAATTCCCAGCGCCGCAGCCCATATCAATGCAAAGCTGCTCTGGGATATGCCGGAGGGCAGTGGGATCAGGGTGACAAACAACGGGGCTGCCAGCAGAAAGGTCGCCACGATAGCCATGCCACCGCCTCTCGGGGTAGGCACCTGATGCGAACTGCGATGATTGGGTTGGTCAAGCAAGCGGGTCTGTGCGTAGCGCCTGAGCAGGCCGGTCATGGTGATTGAAAGAAACAGACAAAATATCGACAACAAAACAAATGCCAGCATCAAGACGACTCACTATGGATTGACGCCATCAGAGATAGGGTCTGAGAGAGCGAATAGGGTGCCGACCATTGTAATCGGCTCTGAGCCTTGCGGGTATCCATTTCCAGAGAGCCATAAATCCGTTGTAGCTTGGCATCAATCCCCAAACAGCGTCCAAGCACTCTTATTACTCCTGGTTGGAGATAAAAGAGCCGACAGCTAACCCCTTCTGCTTCTGCAATCGCCGCCAATAACTGCGACGTCGACACAGCGACAGGATCTGCGACTAAAAAGACCTGATTCACTGCAGCAGGGTGCTCCATCGCATGGGCAATGAAGTCACACAAATTAGGTAACGCCAACAGGCTACGCGCATTGGTCAAACAGGCAAAGGGTAGCGGGATCCCTTTGCGCACCCACGTCATCATGCTGGCAAAGTTAGCCTTCACACCTTCCCCGTAAATAAGAGGAGGACGGATGATGGTTACAGCCATACCACACTCTTTCGCGAGTGCCATCAGTCCCTGTTCCGCCTCATACTTCGAGCGTCCATAGGGATCTTCTGGCGGACTCTGCACATTCTCATCAAATGGCTTGCCTGGCTCGGTCTGCTCGCCATTCACTTTGATCGAGCTGATAAAGATGAAGCGCTTCACCCCAGCCTCAGCCGCTTGTCGAGCAAGCGTGAGGGTACCCTCTGTATTCACCGCTCGAAATGCTGCCAAGGGATCTGTCGTGGTATCCAACATCACATGCACCCTGGCAGCACAGTGAACAACCACATCCACCGATTGCAATTGGGCTGTCCAGTTGGCATCCGCAGTCAGAGAGGGAGCCTGAACATGGTAAGAAGCCAGCGGGTGACTTCGCACCGCACCTTTAACATTCGCCCCCTGCGCCAGCAAGTGTTCACAGACCGCCTTGCCTACAAATCCGTTGGCACCTGTGACCAAGACTGTACTTTTGATAGCTGCCATTACCACCAACGCCAACCGTGAATATTGAAGAACGTCACCATGGAACGCCCAAACATCCAGATATGGCGCCAGCCTTTGCGGGATGCATGCCCACCGTGATGAACGACCTTCACCTGAGGGACATAAGCAATCCGGCTGATCTTTCCAGCCCGCAAACTGATGTCAAAATCTTCAAAATAGAGGAAAAAGCGAGGGTCAAACCCTCCGAGCTGCTGCAGAACCTCTGTGCGAAACAGCATAAAACAACCACTGACAATGGGTGGATCCCACAGCACGTCGTTATTATTAAGCTGGTCTGCCATCTCATATTTTGCCAAGCGCGTCTGGAATAACCGCTTCACACTCGCAGGAGCAAATCCACGCAGCAATAAATCAAATACGGTTGGATAGCGTTTACAAAGCCGTTGTACTGTGCCATCTTCCCAAGTGGCAAAGGGTGTCAACAGACCACACTCAGGATGCAGCTCCATATACTCAAGGGCATTTTTAAGTGCATCTGGAGCGACCTCAAGGTCAGGGTTAAGAATAAGGTGATATTTGGCATCAGTAAACAATGCATGGTTATGACCCACACCAAATCCAGGATTTGACGGTGCAATAATTAAACGATAGTCACCTGAGAAAACCTTTCTTATATCTTCATTTTGAATGGCGAAATCATTTGATGGCGAATGGTCAACGACAATCAAAAAACTAACAATCCCAGCTTCAGTTACTGCCTTCTGCAGTTTATTGAAAGTGCTTGCTATAATTACCTTTTCAGTACAATAAGTTACCACACCGATGGATAGACAAGATTGGTACATACTATTTAATCCAGTAATCACGCCATAGTAAAATATTACGTTCAAAACATTTATAAATAACCGCAGACAATGTTAGAGTAGTGAACATAAAGCCAAGCCAATATAGAATGGCAGTATCTTCGGTCACTTTTGGCAAATAAAAATCCATAGCACTTAATACTATTAAATTTACGAGATATGCAGAGTATGACCATCTGGCCACAGGTCTTAACAATCTATAAAATAAATCATTCACTCTTAAGTTCATACCAGAAATAAGCAGACCGGCAGCAGCGATATTCGCTGTTGGAAATAATAAAACCTTTAATAAAAGGCTGTCATCCATAACTTCATCTGGCTGCATCGAGATAATAATCACGGGTATTAGCAACAAAGCTAAGAAAGGTGCAGCCTTAATTATTATATCTCGCCATAGTTTACCATGATAATAAAGATAAGAGGTTAATACTCCAATCATAATTGAATCAAGACGTAATAATGCTGTCGATCTTACTTGATTAAATGTTAAACCAGGATCTAAACACACAAATATTATGCGCATCATAAAAGAAAACACTAACAATATAAAAAGAGTAACCAACAATGTCCGCACCGCCGAACCTTGCCAAGTAAAAATCATTATTATTGGTATAAAAAAATAAAAAATTTCTTCAATTACCAAGCTCCATGCCTCACCAAAAAAACCAGGATGGGGCAACAACAAGCTTTGCGTAAATGTCATATAACGCCATAATTCTGGTGCCGATTCAGGTCGCCATGTGTCAATAATCAGCCAATTTAAGAGTAAGAATAATAAATAGTTGGGATAGGTCCGTAAAAAACGACGTCCCCAAAAATTGGGAATCCAACGCCATTTATTATCACTACTGCAGCTTTTTTCAATAATAATTGAACCAATTAAAAAACCAGATAATACGAAGAAAATTTCAACTCCGAGAAAACCGCCAAACTTGAACAGTTGAGCATCTGGAAAAATTGGAAGTAACAGGCGTCTGCCATGTGATAATAGAACCAATAAGATAGGGAAGGTGCGAACAAGTCCCTGATATGAGATCATGTTTGTCATCTGGAGCCATGGAACAGGGTTCATCATGAGTCATCAGCTCACCTTCGCCGACAGTGAATTCAGCAGTAAGCGCCGTCAGACCAGAAAAGAGATTTTCTTGTCCCGCATGGAGCAGATTCTGCCATGGCAAAACATGGTGGAAGTCATCGAGCCGTTTTATCCCAAGGCTGGTAATGGCCGGCGACCTTATCCGCTGGAAACCATGCTGCGCATTCACTGCATGCAGCATTGGTACAACCTGAGCGATGGCGCGATGGAAGATGCTCTGTACGAAATCGCCTCCATGCGTCTGTTTGCCCGGTTATCCCTGGATAGCGCCTTGCCGGACCGCACCACCATCATGAATTTCCGCCACCTGCTGGAGCAGCATCAACTGGCCCGCCAATTGTTCAAGACCATCAATCGCTGGCTGGCCGAAGCAGGCATCATGATGACTCAAGGCACCTTGGTCGATGCCACCATCATTGAGGCACCCAGCTCGACCAAGAACAAAGAGCAGCAACGCGATCCGCAGATGCATCAGACCAAGAAAGGCAATCAGTGGCACTTTGGCATGAAGGCCCACATTGGTGTCGATGCCAAGAGTGGCCTGACCCACAGCCTAGTCACCACCGCGGCCAACGAGCATGACCTCAATCAGCTGGGTAATCTGCTGCATGGAGAGGAGCAATTTGTCTCAGCCGATGCCGGCTACCAAGGGGCGCCACAGCGCGAGGAGCTGGCCGAGGTGGATGTGGACTGGCTGATCGCCGAGCGCCCCGGCAAGGTAAGAACCTTGAAACAGCATCCACGCAAGAACAAAACGGCCATCAACATCGAATACATGAAAGCCAGCATCCGGGCCAAGGTGGAGCACCCATTTCGCATCATCAAGCGACAGTTCGGCTTCGTGAAAGCCAGATACAAGGGGTTGCTGAAAAACGATAACCAACTGGCGATGTTATTCACGCTGGCCAACCTGTTTCGGGCGGACCAAATGATACGTCAGTGGGAGAGATCTCACTAAAAACTGGG
>NZ_JBFODS010000059.1:0-5581 GCF_040908445.1 Aeromonas sp. R10-2
GTGCTGGGCAAGCAAGGCACAGGTGCACTGGTCACCCTGGTGGAGCGCAAGAGCCGGCTCTATCTGGTCAAGCGGGTCGCGAGCAAACAGGCTGGGGTGGTGCGGGATGCGATAATCGAGATGTTAACGCCCTACATCGAGCAGGTGCATACCATCACCTTTGACAACGGCGGCGAGTTTGCCGAACACAAGGCGATAGAGGAAGCGCTGGGTGCCGAGACTTACTTTGCGCACCCTTACTCTTCGTGGGAGCGCGGTCTGAACGAGAACAGCAATGGGCTGTTGAGGCAGTTTATCCCAAAGGGAACAGACCTGAGAGAGGTCACGGACGAGGATGTCAGGAGAGCGGAGCAGTGGCTCAACCTACGACCTCGGAAATGTCTCGGATTCAGGCAGCCTGTCAAGGTATTCGAAGAGTACCGTCAGGCGGCATAGGCGAGTGTCGCACTTCGAAGTTGAATTCGCGTCATAACTAACTATGCCGAGATTTCTAGCCCATGATTTTATTGCTAACAAGGCTATACGCTCAGATAAAAGCCGTCCTCTCATAAGCGCATATGTTCTATCATCTGGGAAGTAAGATAATTCATCGCAACGAACGATATAATCACCGAAGCCTTCAATATGCACCTCATTAACAATGGTTGATTTAATCAGGCGTTCAATAACTGATTCAGCAGAAACGTGCTTTTTCTGCGAAATAGGTGCTCCACACGCTATTTTAAAATGTTCTTTAGGCATCAAATTGTCTCGCATTGCTAACGCTTGCAAGGCATAAAAATAAATGCTGCCGGAGTCTTGGAGAGTTTTATTTAAAGCTAGGAAAAATTTTCTAGAACCATATTGCTCACTTAAATATACAAAGCGAGAACGATGGGGGAAAATAATATGGTTTAGTTTTGTTATCCCTTTTCCGCCTCTTTGTACCCGTTTACGAGCTGCATCTTCAGACAACCCTGCTTCAGACACTAAGATTCTTGCCAACTGGCTACTTAGCATTGGTCCACGAGCTCTTAGGATAATGGTCAAAAAGTCATCTTCCAAACGGCACTCTCCTGTGTGTGTCACACTGCGCTATTTATAATGTGTTGTAAACAACACCGGCAACGATCGAAAAGTTCCTACATTAGCAGGGCCTTATCCTACAAGGCTTAGAAAGAAAGTGGGAAGTGAAAACATCGGGTCTTTGTCACAATAGGGGCTTGGTGTATGAGTAATGACCATCTGTTTTGAATCCGATAAGGCCTTGGAGAGGTTGGAACACGCGGGGGAGTTCTGGGCAATCCGTGATGTTGATTGAGGTGTGGCGTGGCGGGTTACTTGTTTAGGTTCTACATAACGAGAAGTTTCCGTGACAACTACGTGCTTGTGTCACATGAGCCCTTTTTGGGTCCGTTTTGTTGGAACAAGCGAATAAATATGCCCATCCATAGGCTGGCCATGTAGGAAGATGCGATTTTTTGCCCGGCACTCAAAGGCGGCTCCGGCAGCGATGGCAACAGCTTCGCTGGCGGTGTTGCCAACCCCCATCACTATCTCCAGCCGAAATAGTCCCAACTGCTGAAAACCAAAGTCACGGAGCAGGGCGACCGCCTGTCGGGCGATGCCGCAGCCTTGGCGGGATTGGCGCACCCAATAACCGATATTGCCGTAGCGGTGATGGGATGACAGCTGATTGATTCCTGCGCCACCCAGCAGTTGGCCGGTGGTGGCGCAGAAGATGCCCATGTCAAAGGCGCGTCCCGCCGCACAATCCTGCTCGCAGCTGGCAAACCACGCCAGCGCGCTCTCCCGAGTAAATGAACGGGAGCACCAGCTCATCCATTTGCCGACCGTCTCGATGGATTCGTGGGCCGCGCGGACAAACTCGTCGGCATCGCCCGCTTCGAACGGGCGGATCACGATATTGGCATTGGCATTGGCATTGGCATTGGCATTGGCAAGGCGCGGGAGTGTCATCACTTGTCCTGCTTTTTCAGAAAGTAACTGATATGCCCCGGCGGCATATCGGGCAGTTGGCCAAAGACTTCGTAACCCTGCTTCTGGTAGAAGGGGAGGGCCTGAAAACTGGTGGTTTCCAAGTGGTAGTTGGTGATGCCCTTGCTTTGGGCGTACTGCTCCATGGCGCCGAGCAGGCGGCCGCCCCAGCCATCTCGGCGGATGCTTTCGTCGATCCAGAGCCAGTCGACATGCAGCCAGCCCCACTTGATGTCGGCGATGATGCCGCCGTGTACCTTGCCCTCTTTATCCTTGATAAAGCTGGCGATCCGCTCGCGCCGAAGTTCGTACAGTTGAGGGCCTGCCTGGCTGACGTTGTAGCCCGTCAGGCCAATGCGCAGCGCTTCAACATCATCGTCCTGAGGCGGTTGGGGTGGGGTGAGTTGCATAGTGCTTCCTGCTTGATGGTGGTTGTCTCTAACGGATTGCCGCTTCCAGCGCGGCTATCTCGCCGCCGCGGATAAGCGGCAGGTTGCGGCTGATCTGCTCCACCGGCCAGTCCCACCAGGCGATGGCGTTGAGACGGGCGATGGTGTCATCGTCGAAGCGGTAGCGGATCACCCTGGCGGGGTTGCCGCCGACCACGGCGTAGGCGGGCACGTCACCGGTGACCACGGAGCGGGCGGCGATGATGGCGCCGTTGCCGACTTTTACCCCCGGCATGATCAGGGCGTCATAGCCAATCCAGACATCGTTGCCGATGACGGTATCCCCCTTGTAGGGGAGGATGCCCGGGGCGGGGGCGGCGCTCTCCCAGCCGTTGCCGAAGATAAAGAAGGGGTAGGTGGAGAAGCCGGAGGTCTGGTGGTTGGCGCCGTTCATGATGAACTTCACCCCGCGGGCGATGGCGCAGAACTTGCCGATGATGAGCTTGTCGCCGATGAAGGGGAAGTGGTAGAGGACGTTGCGCTCGAAGCCCGCCGAATCCTCCGGGTCGTCGTAATAGGTGTAGTCACCCACCTCGATATTGGGCCCCTTGATGGTGTTCTTGATAAAGCACACCTGGGGAAAGCCGTTCATGGGGTGGGGATTGGCGGGATCGGGTCCGTGCATCTGGTCTCCTTCGATTGGCCGGGCTAGAGCGCCGGGAAGTAGCAGGCGCTCATGTCGATGGGGTGATCGGGGCAATTGGGCAGATAGAACTGCCAGCCCGCATCGGAGAAAGCGCGCAGTTCGGTTTCGACAAACTTGATGGCGAGACTCAGGGCCTGCAGGCTGTCGATGCCGTAGATAAAGGTCTTGTCGCTCAGCCCCGCCAGCTTCACCTTGCAGCGCCAGTCACCGCTGGCGGACTTGGGATCCGGCTCGGGGGCCTTGATGGCGATCTTGAGGGTGAGCTGTTCCCCTTCGAGGCTGACCGCCTCGAAACGAGCTTTGACGATGGCGTTTTTCATCTGGCGATTCCTTTTCCGTGGTACAGCCCCTGCGGTTGTGGGTGGCTGGCATTCCTGATGGCTGATGATGTGAAAACTGGACTCAGGACGGCCAGCGTAAATGAACTTGTGAGTTGAAACAATGGGATATGCGCGACCGGGGGAGGGGGCTTTCGCTACTGTGAGCGAGCGCAGTGGCGGGAGTAGCAACGCGCTGGCCACCCGTGGTGGCCGAGAGGCTGGCAGGCTGCTAGATGTAAAGGATTGTTGGCTGTGGCCGCAGATTTTTCTGTTCTGCCGATGAGGGCGAGCGAGTCCTTTTGAGGCAGAATATCTCCCCCCTGTTTGACGTTGAAGTACAGGAGTCTCCGTGGCGCTTTCGGTAACCCAGCTTTATGAAGTGATGGCCCAGTTGCCAGATCCCGTCTTTATCCTCAGTGAAGATGGCTATTACGTGGAATATATCGGCGGCATGGAGCAACAATCCTATCACGATGGCAATCCGCTGGCGGGCAAGCAGCTGGCCGATGTGCTGCCACCCGAGATGGCCATATGGGTCAAGGCGCAGGTAGCCGAATCGCTGGCGAGCGGTCAGGTGCGAGTGGTGGAGTATGAGCTCTCAGCAGCCGAGGTGGGGGGGATCAATGCTGCCGCCAGGCCGCAAGGGATACAGCGTTTTGAGGGCAAGATTGCGCCGCTGCCCTCCCTCTATGATGGCAAGCGGGCGGTGGCCTGGGTGACCCGCAATATCACCCGCCAGTACGAGTTGCAGCAGCGACTGCTGCGCCAGAGTGAAACCGACCAGTTGACCGGCCTCCATAACCGCCGTTTCTTCTTCGAGCATTGCCAGCAGGTGAGAGGCAGCGAGGCCCCATGCGGCCTGCTCATGCTCGACATCGATCACTTCAAGCAGATCAACGATCACTACGGCCACCAGCAGGGAGATAGGGCCTTGCAGCGCTTTAGTAGTTGTATCGATGCCCTGTTGCGGGCGGATGACCTCTTTGTGCGCAGCGGTGGCGAGGAGTTTCTGATCCTGCTGCCGCGGATCGATGAAGCCGGTTTGCAGCAGATGGCGGAGCAGATCCGTGCCGCCGTCGAAGCGCTGCCTGCCGATCCGGTTGCCACCCCGGTCGCTGTGGGAAATAGCCTGCTCTTTTACCCTGAATAAATTGGCTGACATCACTGTCAATTAGTAGAAAAGTTGGCCGTATTATTTAACTCATATTCCACAGCTTAAGGTGTTAATATTATCGGCCTGATCGCTGGTCTTATTTGTGTTGTTGGGCAACAGCATGAGGTTTTATCGGTATGTTATCAAACAGGCGTGAATCTGGTTTTGGGTGACGAATATGATACATCCTGTTGTCTTTTGAAACATTCCGATTCAAACAGTCATGAATTATTAACCTTGACCCGGATAGCGATTTCAACGATGGTAGCGTGGCAGCTCCGTTTCTCTCCGGTGGCCCTGTTGGCCACTGGCGGCGTTGTTTTTTCATGTGCAGGGCGATATGCAACGACATATCTCCAGCCTGTTATTCGGGCCAATAAAAATAATGATGACAGATTAATAAGGTATATATTGCAATGAGTGTTTCTATTGCTGAAAAGAGTAACCCTGTTTCAAAATTGAAATGGGAGAAAAGCGATTCGGTATGGACCATGGGCCTATATGCCACTGCTGTCGGTGCCGGTACGTTATTTCTCCCTATTACTGTTGGCAGTAATTCCCCGGTTATTTCGCGAATTCAACTTCGAAGTGCGACACTCGCCTATGCCGCCTGACGGTACTCTTCGAATACCTTGACAGGCTGCCTGAATCCGAGACATTTCCGAGGTCGTAGGTTGAGCCACTGCTCCGCTCTCCTGACATCCTCGTCCGTGACCTCTCTCAGGTCTGTTCCCTTTGGGATAAACTGCCTCAACAGCCCATTGCTGTTCTCGTTCAGACCGCGCTCCCACGAAGAGTAAGGGTGCGCAAAGTAAGTCTCGGCACCCAGCGCTTCCTCTATCGCCTTGTGTTCGGCAAACTCGCCGCCGTTGTCAAAGGTGATGGTATGCACCTGCTCGATGTAGGGCGTTAACATCTCGATTATCGCATCCCGCACCACCCCAGCCTGTTTGCTCGCGACCCGCTTGACCAGATAGAGCCGGCTCTTGCGCTCCACCAGGGTGACCAGTGCACCTGTGCCTTGCTTGCCCAGCAC
>NZ_JBFODS010000006.1:0-65121 GCF_040908445.1 Aeromonas sp. R10-2
TGACAATTCGGACGCGGGGTGGAGCAGCTCGGTAGCTCGTCGGGCTCATAACCCGAAGGTCGTCGGTTCAAATCCGGCCCCCGCAACCAACTTTTCGTCAGCCTGCGATTGTGTAAACAGTCGAAAGCAGACAAACGCCATCAAGCTACTGCTCGGCTTGAGGGTGACAATTCGGACGCGGGGTGGAGCAGCTCGGTAGCTCGTCGGGCTCATAACCCGAAGGTCGTCGGTTCAAATCCGGCCCCCGCAACCAATTTTCTGTACGTTCCCTTCCTGCATTGCCAATCATTGAACAATCCTTCTTGATGCTCGTCACCATCTGGTGATTGCTGCTATTTCTGACGCTTTTTCAAGACCAAAACTGGTCGTATCAACCATTTGTTGGGTATCATCAGGTATCTCTTCATGGATGAGGCACGCGCTTGTGATCACTCCCTTCACCTATCTTCCTCCTGCTATTGAAAGCCGGGATGCCACGCTGGCCGAAGCCCTTGCCCAAGGGCTGCCGTTGCAACTGCTGCTGATCGCCGAAGAGCAGAAGGAGTCCTTGCTTTCGCTCCCCGCCCTTGCGGGTCTCCAGACCCAGCTTGCGTTGGGGAAAAAAGCGCCCTTTACTCTGATGCATGGCAATACCCTGTTGCAGGTGATGTTTGTGGCCGGCAGTGTGACGCGGGATCACCGCCTCTATAAACAGATCAGAGGCTGGATTGCTCCTCTTTCTGGGCTTAATGTGGAGCGCCTCGGGTTGCATCTGGAAGGTTTTTCCCCCTCCGAGCGAGTGATGCTGGCCGAAGTGATGTTGTCAGCCCTGCTTGCTGCCAATATTTCGTTGCCCACCAGCAAGCGCCGCAGCGAAAGCAGCTGGAGCTACCAGCAGATCAAGGTTTCACCCGCGGTGGTGCTGGACTTGGCGCGCCTTTACAGCGAAGCGGGGGGTAACGGGTTGGCTCGCCATCTGGCGGTGTTGCCTGCCTCCGAGCTGACGGCCGCCAGCTATCGCGAGTTTGTCAGCAAGCTGGCGCAAGATGAGGGGTGGCAGTGCCATCACTATGATCAGGCGCAGCTGGCCGAGTTGGGGGCGGGGGCGTTTTTGGCCGTTGCTCGTGGTTCGGAAGACAATCAGGGGGCCATGGTCAAGCTCAGCTACTATCCACCCAAGCCAGTGCGCCGCATTGCGTTGGTGGGCAAGGGGATCTGCCACGACTCTGGCGGTTACAACCTCAAGGTCTCTGGCAGCATGTATGGCATGCATCTGGACATGGGGGGCAGTGCAGTGGCGCTTGGTACCCTCTACGCTATCAGCCGAGCCCAGTTGCCCTACGAGGTACACTGCTGGCTGGCCATTGCCGAGAACCATATCGGCCCTCACGCCTATCGCCCTGGCGAGGTGGTGACCGCCATCAATGGCACCTCCATCGAGGTGGTCGATACCGATGCCGAAGGGCGAATGGTACTGGCCGATACCCTGGCGATGGCGGTGCAGGATACTCCGGATCTGCTGCTCGATTACGCAACCCTGACCGGGGCCTGCAAACGGGCGCTGGGTAGCCGCTACAGCGGCGTCTTTACCAATCGCAGCGAATGGATGACATCGCTGGTCAATCTGGGTCAGCGCAGCGGCGAGCGGATCTGGCCCTTCCCGCTTGATGACGATTACGACGACAACATCGAAAGCGAGTGGGCGGATCTGTTGCAATGTGCGCCGGGCAGTTCGCCGGATCACATTGATGCGGCCCGTTTCCTCGCCCACTTCGTGCCCGAGCAGACCCCCTGGCTGCACTTCGACCTGAGCGGTTTTCGCAACAAGGGGGGCAATGGGGTGGTCTCCAGCGAAGTGACCGGCTTCGGCGTGCGTCTCACGCTGGATCTGCTGGCCAGCCCGCTTGGCAGAGTTGGTCGCCAAGCCTCTGAACAATCTGAATGATAACAAGGAGTTCTGTGAAACAACCAAGCTATGACTGGGTGCTGTTCGATTTGGATGAAACCCTGCTCGATTTTCCGGTCGCCTCCGCGCTGACGCACACCTTGCAGATCTATGGCGTACAGGCTGATGACGCCAGCATGGCGCAGTACCACGCTCTCAACCACGGGCTCTGGCAGCAGTACAACGACGGCGAGATCGATGCAACGGCGTTGCAGCAGACCCGCTTCTCCCTCTTTGCCCAGCAGGTTTCCGCCGATCCCATGGCGATGAACAACACCTTTCTAGAGCAAATCATTGCCCTTAGCATGCCTCTCGAAGGGGTGGTCGAGACCCTGCAGCAGCTACGCAGCAAGGTGCAGATGGGGATCATCACCAATGGTTTCAGCGTGCCTCAGCGGGGGCGGCTCGGCAAACTGGGCTGGAGCGAGTGGTTCGAGCCGCTGGTGATCTCCGACGAGATCCGGGTGACCAAGCCGGCGCCAGCTATTTTCCAGCACACCCTCTCCCTGATGGGGCAGCCAGATCCGGCCCGGGTGCTGATGGTGGGGGATAACCCGAAAACCGATATTGCCGGGGCGGCGGCGCAGGGGCTGGCAACCTGCTGGTACAACCCGGCGCGGCAAGCGGGCGAGTGCGATGCAACCCACGAAATCCACCACTTCGCCCACCTTGCCGACATTGTGTTGGGACGCTGATAGCCAGGCTTAACCCATCACGTTATCGGTGACCAAAACGTCCTGGCAAGTTGCAACCAGGGTTGTTTGAAACAGGATTGGGTTTGCTTGAGACTGCAAGGGGAGCTGATGCTCCCCTTACTTATGAGTGTTTTCCTGTGAATGCAGGGATCTGAACTGGTAGCGATCGAGGATCTGCTGATAGTCGGGGCTCTGTTTCAATTGATCGATAGCCTGATTGATCCGCTGCAGTTGCGCCTCAGTGGTGCTCTCTTTGCTCAGCATCAGGTGAACAGGTGTCTGTTCGATATGCAGCAGAATATACAGTTTGTCCTGCACGCCATCCTTACCCTGCCACTCCTGCAGTCCGTGGGGATCCAGAATAAACCCCTGGATCCGTCCCCCTTGCAACATCTTCAGCAGCTGATCCAGCCGCAGGCGCATCTGCAGACGGGGCTGCAGCTCGGGCCTTGCCATCAACTGGCGGAAGGTATTGCCGTAATCAAAGCCCTTGAGCACCCCGATATGAAAGTCAGGGGTGTTGATCAACTGCTCCAGGGTGGTGATCCCGCGCCAGCGAGCGGCATCTTGCCGACGGATGACGATGGCCGTCTCCTCTTCCCGATAGGGGTGGCTGAAGCGGGCATATTGCTGCCGCTCGGCGGTGATATTGGCTGACATGGCCAGTTGAACCGTGCCGAATTTCAGCTCGTGCAACACGCGAGCCCAGGGCATTTCACTGAATCTGGCCTGATAACCGGCACGCAGGAAGATGGCGTTGAGCAGCTCCACATCCAGTCCGCGGAGCTGTTGCTGTTCATTGCGATAACTGAAGGGCTGCCAGTCGACCCAGCCCACGACCAATGACTCTTGTGCCGTAGCCTGGCAACACAAACACCATAACAACAAGAGTCTGTACACAACGCATACCCTCGAACAGGCTGATACGGTTGAGTATTGGACAGGAACGACGGAGTAACCAGTGCTGAGGGTTGAGCGGATGCACAGATGTGCATCCCTCACAGTTCGTGGGCGTGGAATCCCTTGCGATAGCGGGCTTCGCAGCGCGGGCAGCGTTGCAGAGTCGGATCCTGTTCCAGCTGTTCGATGGAAAGCGGCTCTTCACAATCAGAGCAGAGGCCATAGAGGCCAAGATCCATCTGGCAGAGTGCCGCATCGATCCGCTTGAGGCGGGCCACACTCTGCTCTACCTTCGGCAGATCCAGTCGGCTGGTCAGTTCCACCAGTTGATCCTGCTCGCAGTGACCTACTTGCTCGGCCCACTCGTCACGGCGGCAGGCTTTGAGCTGACCGATCAGCGTTTCTCGTACTTGGGCCCAGTCTGACAGCAGGCGATTACGCCAGACAGTCAACTGTGCTTGCGTCATTTCACACACATTATCCCCCACAGGACAGACGACAGATTCGGGGCAGTATAGGGATCCGATAACTCTATCAAGATGATATGCGTCAAGTTAAACGTGGTTAGCCGTGGCTTTTGGCTGCTTGCAGCAGGGCATCGCGGATCGGATCCGTCTCTTTGAGCACCCGGATCTCCTGAAACAGCTGGTCCGCTTCGGGATATTCCCGCTTGAGATAGCTGAACCACTGTTTGATGCGGCTGGGGTAGTAGTCGGCTTTTTCGCTGGCCAGATCCTGCTCGGTATAGCTCACCATCAACTGCAGCACCTCGGCCCAGTTCATGTGCGGGCAGCCGGTTTTCATCACATTGGCCAGATTGGGCAGGGAGATGGCGCCGCGCCCGACCATCAGGGCATCGCAACCCGAGACCCTGGCGCAGGTGAGGGCATCTTTATGATCCCAAATTTCGCCGTTGGCGGTGACGGGGATGGGCAGGGCGCGGCGAATGGCGTCCACATATTCCCAGTGGGCGGGGGCCTTGTACCCTTCGCGCTTGGTGCGCGCATGAACGGCCAGCTCGTTGGCGCCCCCCTGGAAGACCGCCTGAGCGTTCTCCAGATAGAGATCCTTGTCATCGTAACCGAGGCGAATTTTGGCGCTCACCGGCAGATGGGAGGGTACTGCGTCACGCACCGCCTTGACGATGCGGTAGATGGTCTCGGGCTCTTTGAGCAGCACCGCACCGCCCTTGCTCTTGTTGACCGTAGGGGCGGGACAGCCGAAGTTGAGATCGACGCCGGGGGAGCCCAGCTCGACAGCGCGCACGGCGTTCTCGGCCAGCCACTCAGGGTGTTGCCCCAGCAGTTGTACCCGCACCGGGGTGCCTGCGCGGGTTTTGCCATCTTGCAGCAGTTCAGGGCAGAGGCGGTAGAACACCTTGGCGGGCAGCAGCTGATCGACGACCCGGATAAACTCGCTCACGCAGAGATCGTAATCATTGACGGAGGTGAGTACCTCCCGCATCAGGTGATCCAGTACCCCCTGCATGGGGGCCAAAATAACGCGCATAACGGCTTTCCGACGAGAGTGGGGAGAAAAAAGAGCGCAGATTGTAGTGGGGTTGCGGCCTGCTGTCAGCACCCGCTCAAACTCTGTTAGGCTAGAGGGAGATAAATCACGCAAGGAGAAGGAATGAAGCGTTGGTGTCTGATGGCGCTCGGGTGGCTGGCATTTGCCACTGGTATTGTGGGCATTGTGCTGCCGCTCTTGCCGACTACCCCCTTCATGTTGCTGGCTGCCGCCCTGTTTGCCCGCTCGTCGCCCCGTTTTCATCGCTGGTTGCTGACCCATCCCTGGTTTGGCCCGCCCATCGTGGATTGGCAGCAGTATCGCGGCATTCGTCGTCAGGCCAGACGGCGCGCCATTATCTTCATTTTGCTCACCTTTTCGGTGTCGCTGGCGGTGGTGCCACTGCTGTGGGTCAAGGGGCTGCTGGTTGTCATAATGGTGATCCTGCTCACCTGGTTAATGCGTCTGCCGGTGCTGGAGCCAGTTGCAATGGTGAAGTGAAGTCCCTAAGCTATTGCAGCAATAATGCTATGGAGTCGGCCTGTCATTTTTGCGTGACAGGCTTTTTTATTTCCCGCAGAAGGGAATTGAGAAAAAATGGCCACCCCTGGGTCAAAAAAATAAGCGGTCAACACATGAATCCGGAAACCCTGAAATTTATCGAAGCAAGCATCAAGACCATTCCCGACTATCCGAAGCCGGGCATTCTGTTTCGTGACATCACCAGCCTGATTGAGAACGCCGATGCCTTCAAGGCCACTATCGATCTGCTGGCCAATCATTATCGTGATCAAGGGATCACCAAGATTGTTGGCACCGAAGCTCGCGGCTTCATCTTTGGCGCGCCGGTTGCCTATGCCATGGGGCTGGGCTTCGTGCCGGTCCGCAAGCCGGGCAAGCTGCCGCGCGAAGTGATCGAGGAGTCCTATGCCCTCGAGTACGGCACCGACACCCTGCAACTGCACACCGATGCCATCGTGCCCGGTGACAAGGTGCTGGTCGTGGACGATCTGCTGGCGACCGGCGGTACCGTCGATGCGACCGTCAAGCTGATCCGCCGCGCCGGTGGTGAAGTGGCCGATGCGGCCTTCATCATCTCCCTGCCGTCTCTGGGCGGCGATGCCCGTCTGACTGCCGCTGGCATCAAGGTGGCCTCACTGGTCGAGCTGGCCGGCGAGTAATGCCTCTTCGGCCCGATCCTCTGCATTGGGCCTGCATTGAACCGGTGCCCTTGCGGGCATCGGTTTGAAAATCAAGCGATCCCTCCCGCTCTGACCGATAGCCGATACAGCCAGCCCGCCATTTGTGTTAGCATCCGGCCTCAATGCCCTGTCTTCCCTGCATGATGGATTTATGAGCTATCAGGTTCTGGCGCGTAAATGGCGCCCCCATACGTTTGAACAAGTGGTAGGCCAGCAACATGTGCTGACCGCCTTGACCAACGCCCTGGATCAGGGACGGCTGCATCACGCCTATCTGCTGAGCGGTACCCGCGGGGTCGGCAAGACCACCATCGCCCGTATTCTGGCCAAGAGCCTCAACTGCGAGCAGGGGATCAGCAGCCACCCGTGCGGCGTCTGTGATACCTGCCGCGAGATCGATCAGGGCAACTTTGTCGACCTGCTGGAGATTGACGCGGCGTCGCGAACCAAGGTGGAAGATACCCGCGAGCTGCTCGACAACGTGCAGTACCGTCCGGCCCGCGGCCGCTTCAAGGTCTATCTCATCGATGAAGTGCACATGTTGTCGCGTCACAGCTTCAACGCGCTGCTGAAAACCCTGGAAGAGCCGCCCCCCTATGTGAAGTTTCTGCTGGCCACCACGGATCCGCAGAAGTTGCCCATTACCATTCTCTCGCGCTGTCTGCAGTTTCATCTGAAGAGTCTGGATCAGACCCAGATCGCCAAGCAGCTCGAATGGGTGCTGGATCAGGAGGGGCAGCCCTTCGAACCACGCGCCCTGCTGGCCCTGGCCAAAGCCGCCGACGGCAGTATGCGAGATGCCCTGAGCCTGACCGATCAGGCGCTGGCCCACGGCAATGGCAGCGTGCGCCTCGAGAGCGTGCTGGCGATGCTGGGCACGCTCGATCACCGCCATCTGCACCAGCTGCTGGAAGCCATTTTGCGGCAAGATGCCCCCGCGACTATGGCCAAGATCACCGAGATCGCCACCCTGGGCCCCGATTTTGATCAGCTCCACGCCGAGCTGGAAGGTTTGCTCCATCGCATCGCCATGGCGCAACTGCTGCCTGCCAGTGTGCAGGAGCAGGGGGCGGATGCTGATTCCCTGCTGCAACTGGCCAAGGCGATGAGCCCGGAAGAGGTGCAGCTCTGCTACCAAATTGTGCTAGGTGGCCGTAAAGATCTGCCCTGGGCTCCCGATGGCCGCACCGCGCTGGAGATGACCTGCCTGCGGATGCTCGCCTTCTCGCCCCGGCGCGATGCCCTGCATCCGGCCAGCCTCACTGCGTTGCCCCCGTCAATGACGAGCAATGCGGCGAGCAGCGCCACTCCGGTAGCCTCCTTGCCGGGAAAGCGCCCGGCCGCTGAATCGGCCGCAGTGGCACCGATCAGCGGCGCCGTGCCTGCACCGCTAGCCAGCCCTGTTGCCACCAGTGCCGTGCCCGCGGTTGATGTCTCCCTGCCTGCGATGACGAATGATATCGGCAACCCCGCCGATAGCGAGGAGGAGGCGCAAGCCGCCGAGCTGTTCAGCCAGCAGGATGAGCTGCTGCGTGAAGCCGCAGGCATGGGGTATCAACCCGAGCCCGCGTTGACCCATGCGCAGCCCGATGCGCCAGCGCACTCAGCTGCACAGCCCGCAGATGCTGATGAACAAGCTTCTGCCGCAGCCTACGCGGACCATTCCCGTAGCGAGCCGCTGACCGCCCCCTTCGATCCCGCGCGCGAACCGACAACCACGCCGGTTAGCGCACCTGAAGCTGTTTCAGCGGTATCGAGCATGCAGAGCCTGCTTGGCAAGCGAAACATGCTGCGCAGCCGCCAGCGTGGTCAGGAAGCCCCAGCGGCGCCCGCGCCGCGCGCAGTACCGGTTGCGCCAGCTCGTCCTGTCGCGCCCGCTGCTGCACCGGCCGTCACCCAACAACCTGCTCCGGTCAGCCAATCGGCCGGGCAGGGGATGGCGGCGATGGGTCACTATGATGATCTGCCGCCAGTAGATCTCTATGGCGACGGTTACGAGCCGCAGGGTGACAACGGGGCATACGAAGAGTACCTCAATCAGGGCTTTGCCGGGCAGACTCCGGTGATGAGCCACGCCCCTGTCACGGCTCCGGCCCAGCCAACCGATCTGCCACCCTGGGATCTCGACGGGCAGCCGAGCTATCGACCCGGTGAGCGCAGCGCTGCGGCGCCAGCGGTGACGCCCACCCCAGCGACCCAGCCGCCCGTTGTTACCACGGCGGTGGCTGCTGCCCCTGTGACGCAGGATGAACCCCCTCAACCAGTGATGGAGACCATCGACTGGGATGAGCTCGAAAGCGACAGCGAGCCGCAAGAGGGGGAGGCGACTCGCCTTATCCCCTCCTCGCTGCTCAATGGTTGCGGCGACCCTTGGGCCGAGTTGATCGCTCACACTCAGGTGGGAGGGCGGCTGCGCCAGCTGGCCATCAACTCGGTGATGACGCGGGAAGGGGACAAGGTACTGCTAACCCTCAAGCCCGAGCAGCGCCATCTGGTGAGCGACAAGGCGCGCGCCGATCTGGCCGAGATCATCGGGCCGGCGCTGGGTCAACCGGTGCAGGTTGAGGTGACGCTCGGTGTGGTGCCTGACCAGGAGACCCCCCTCGAGATCGAACACCGCCTCTATCTCGGGGTGCGCGAGCAGGTGACCCGGGATCTGGAGCAGGATCCCAACGTGCAGTTTTTAGTTCAGCGGTTTGGTGCCGTGCTTCATCACGAGAGCATCGAGCCCCTCAACCGCTAAATTCCGTGGCCGGGAGCTTGCTTCCGGTTGAAAAGCAGTTTGGCTGTCCCCATCTAGGACAGACAAGCCCACAGCCCGGCGCTGGATGCCGGATTTCAAGACGAGAGACGACATATGTTTGGTAAAGGTGGAATGGGGAACCTGATGAAACAGGCCCAACAGATGCAAGAGCGTATGCAGAAGGCGCAGGAGCAGCTGGCTCAGATGGAAGTGACCGGTGAAGCCGGTGCGGGCATGGTCAAGGTCACCATGACCGGTAGCCACAGCGTCCGTCGCATCGAGATCGACCCCTCCCTGATGGAAGATGACAAGGAGCTGCTGGAAGATCTGGTTGCTGCCGCTTGCAACGATGCCGTGCGTCGTGTGGAAGAGCAGAACAAGGCCAAGATGGGCGAACTGACCGGTGGCATGCAACTGCCGCCGGGTTTTAAAATGCCCTTCTAAGGCGACTCTCCCCGCGCATTCTTGCTCCCTTGTCGCTGGCCATTCGGGCCACGGCAAGGGGGACGGCCGAGAGAGCCAAAGACGCAGCGTTATTGCTCAGGCGATACGCTGCGTTTTTTATGGGCAGCCATGCTGGCGTGGACGGGCTCTAACTATCCCTTCTGCGGAGCGGTTGCGACAGTGCAGGCCGATTACGCCATGAAACGCAGTGCTTCGATTCGCCAAGGTGGCGCTATTTGTCGATACCCGCTATCGGATATCCCGGTTTGGCGTGGCCGGGCGGGAGCGGCATAATGGCGGCTTGCCGTATTGAGGAGATTGTATGAAATATATTGGAGCCCACGTCAGTGCGGCCGGCGGGGTGGAAAATACCATCGCCCGCGCCCAGGCCATCGGGGCCAACGCGTTTGCCCTCTTTACCAAGAATCAACGTCAGTGGCAGGCGGCGCCCTTGTCGGATGCCACCATCCGTGCCTTCAAGGCGGCCTGTGACAAGGCCGGTTTTCTGCCGGAGCAGATCCTGCCCCACGACAGTTACCTCATCAATCTGGGCCACCCGGATCCCGATGGTCTGGCCAAATCCCGCGATGCGTTTCTCGACGAGATGAAACGCTGCGAGCAGCTGGGGCTTTGCTATCTGAACTTCCATCCCGGTAGCCATCTCAAGCAGATCCCAGAGGCGTCCAGCCTCAAGTTGGTGAGCGAGTCCATCAACTGGGCGTTGGAGCGCAGTGCATGGGTGACGGCGGTGATCGAGAATACCGCTGGGCAGGGGACCAACCTCGGCTGGTCGTTCGAGCACCTCGCCACCATCATCGAGGGGGTGGAGGACAAGAGCCGGGTCGGGATCTGTTTCGATACTTGCCACGCCTTTGCCGCTGGCTACGATCTGCGCACCGCCGAGAGCTGCGCTGCCGTCTTTGCCGAGTTCGACCGCACGGTGGGTTTTCACTATCTCAAGGGGATGCATATCAACGGCGCCAAGTGCACCTTCGGTAGCCGGGTCGATCGCCACCACAGCTTGCGGGAGGGCAATCTGGGGGAGGCTGTTTTCCACCACATCATGAATGATGATCGCTTCGATCGCATTCCGCTGATCCTCGAGACCATAGACGAGTCCATCTGGGGCGATGAGATCAGCTGGTTGCGCAGTCTGGCGCAGTGATACCGAGCAAGCGAATCAAAGAGAGGGAGCCGTGGCTCCCTCTCTGCTTTTTCCATCATTGGCGGGCGGCCTGTCAGCGGCGCTCCGAGCGCGCGTTACTCTGCGCGGCTCACCTCGGCATCCTTCACCTGAGCCCGGCAGAAGTGGATAAAGTGGCGCAGGGAGGTGGAGTGGTACTTCTGCTTGTGCCAGATAAGGGAGAGCTGGCGCGGGAAGCGGCGGGAGAGGGGCAGGGCGATCAGCCGCCCATCTGCCAGGCGATCCGAGGCTGCCAGCCGGGAGATAAAGGAGATACCAAGCCCCTTCTCCACCGCCAGCATCACCGCCTCCAGGGTGTTGAGTTCAAGCCCTGGTTGCCTGCGGGGCAGCTCGGGCTGGATCTGCTGGATAAATTGCTCGCGGCTGCCCGATTGTGCTTCACGCAATACCCAGGTCTCGCCCCCCAGACGGGAGAGGGAGAGCTCCTTCTTGTTGGCAAGCGGGTGACCGGGTGGGGCCACCACCAGCATCTCGTCCTGCAGCCAGGGTTCGGCGAGCAGGTCGGGGTGGTGGTTCTCCCCCTCGATCAGTGCCATATCCAGCTCGAAGTTGGCCAGCGCATGGCAGAGCAGGTGAGTGTTGTTGATGGTCACCTTGGGGGGGAGCCCCAGCTCCTGTTTGCTGCTGGCGAGCAGGGTAGGGAGCAGGTAGTTGCCGATGGTCTGGCTGGCACCAAGGCGCAGCTGGCCGCTCGGTTCGGCATCGGGACTGAACAGGTTCTCGATATCCTGCATCCGGGTCAGCAGCTCTTCGGCGGCCGGTTGCAGCAGGCGCCCCTCGTTATTGAGCTGCAATCTGGGGTGAATGCGGTCAAACAACGGGGTGGAGAGCTGGCGCTCCAGCTCCTGCAGCGACTGGGAGACGGCCCCCTTGCTCAGGCAGAGCTCGTTGGCGGCAAGGCCAAGGTTTCCATAGCGGGCAATGGTGGCGAACACTTTCAGCTGCTGCAGGGTCAGTTTCATCGTGTTTGGTTTTCCTGAATGATTGATTTAATTCATTTAGATATCGTAAACGATAAGGGGGCATTATCCTATCGCCATAGTCATCAATAGAAAGGTGTCATCATGATCGCAAGAACCCGTAAATCACTGGCTGCCGCCCCAACCCCCATGGCGGGTCTGGCGCTGGGCATCGCCAGCCTTGGTTGGTGTTGGGAAAATGCCGGTCACTTCGATGGCCGGATGCAACTGCTGGGCGCTGCCATTGCTGCCGTGCTGCTGGTGATCCTGACCTTCAAGTTTCTGCTTCACCCCCGCCTGCTGTTGCAGGATCTCGCTCACCCTGTGGTGGGCAGTGTGGTGCCGACCTATGCCATGGGCACCATGGTGGTCTCCAAAGCGCTGGGTATGCTTGCGCCGCAAGCGGGCGAGGCCCTCTGGCTGTTTGCCGTGGCGGTTCACCTGCTGTTCCTGGCCACCTTTATCTGGCATCGCGCCAAAGAGTTTGAAATCCACCACATGGTGCCGAGCTGGTTCGTGCCGCCTGTGGGGATCATCGTGGCTGACGTCGCCTTCCCGGGTGGTCAGTTTGCCCCGTTGGCCAACGGTCTGCTCTGGTTCGGGATCATCTGCTATGGCCTGATGCTGCCGCTGATGCTCTATCGCCTGATCTTCAGCCATGAAGTGCCGGATGCCGCCAAACCGACCATCGCCATTCTGGCGGCCCCTGCCAGCCTCTCTCTGGCCGGTTACCTGACCGTCAGCCAGGAGCCGTCACTGCTGCTGGTGGCTGTGCTGCTGGGGATCGCCATCCTGATGACCGGCATCATCTATCTGGCCTTTATCAAACTGCTGCGTCTGCCCTTTTCGCCGGGTTATGCCGCCTTCACCTTCCCGCTGGTGATCGGTGCCACCGCTCTGTTCAAAGTGGCCCATCTGGTTGAAGGGTTTGCGCAAGGGAGTCACTACGTCGAGCAGATCAGACTGCTGGCCCACTTTGAGCTGGGGGTGGCTACCGTGATCGTCGGGTATGTGGCACTGCGTTACCTGATGTTTTTTCTGCCGCAGCGTAATACCGAAATGAATAACGGCATGGCCCGCCAGGGTGCTCACCGTTAAATCTTGAAGAAGATGTGACATCGGGAAATGGATAAGCAGTGCGCTCCGAGAGCGACGGGATAAACGACCAGTCATACGATGGATGGACAAAGAGCCTCCACCCTGGTTGTGTAACGAGCAAAATGCCCCGCAGTGCGGGGCATTTTTTTATGGTTTTTTGATGTGGCGCCCGTGGCGGGCTATTTGCCATGGATTTAACTGGTATTACCTGTCAGGACGACTACAATGCAGCACCACTTTTTTTGCTCGACCCCGATACATGTCGTCCCAAGATCCCGTATTTGACTCCTCTTTTGAAGCCCGTTTTCTCCATCCCCGCTACTGGTTCAGCTGGTTGGCGCTCGGCGTGCTGATGTTGCTCGCCTTTGTGCCGGTGCGATTGCGCGACCGTTTGGCCGAAGCCTTGGCACCGCTGGTGTTTCGTATCTCGAAAAAACAGATTTATATCGCCAGAACCAATCTGGAGATTTGCTTCCCGGACAAGAGCCCGGAAGAGCGGGATGCCATTGCACTGACCTCGATCCGGGTCGGGCTCAAGAGTCTGTTGGGATTTGGCGAGTTCACCATGCGCAGTCAGCGTTATCTGATGAGCCGGATGCAGGTGATCGGTTGGGAGCATATCGAGGCGGAGCGGGCGGCCGGCCGTCCGGTGATCCTGGTGGTGCCCCATACCTGGCCGGTGGATGCCGCCGGTTACTGCTTCACCCAGCGCGGGGTGCCCATGTGCACCATGATGAAACGGGCGCGCAATCCGGTGTTTGACTGGCACCTCAACCGTGCACGAGCCAAGAACGGTTGCCGCGTCTATGAGCGCAGCGCCGGGATCAAGGCGGTGATCAGGACCATCAAGAGCGGTCGCAGCTTCTTCTATCTGCCGGATCAGGATCATGGCCGCGAGAAGAGCATCTTCGCCCCCTTCTTTGGCTATCCCAAAGCGACCCTGCCTGCCTTGCCCCGTCTGGTGCAGGTCAGTGGCGCCAAGGCGGTGCCGCTGCTCGCCTGCTATGACGAAGCGAACCACTGCTACCGGCTGGAGATTGAGGCACCGTTCGACAACTATCCCACCGAGGATGTGATGGCCGATACCTGTCGCATGAACGACATGGTGCAACAGCAGCTGATGCGCCATCCGGGCCAGTACATGTGGTTCCTCAAGATCTTCGATACCCGTCAGGATCAGGAGGGGCTGGATGGCCTTTACGAGGCGGGGATCCAGCGGATCCGCAAGGGATTGTCGCCCCACGGCTGACCCAGAATTTGCGTTGATTGAAATGGCCCCAGGTGGGCCATTTTTTATGATAACTAGTCTGATCAGTGCCTTGCAGGTCGATGGCCATCCTCCCCAGGGTAGAAAAAAATGTCAGGATAACTACAATAACCGTTTGTTTTTGATGACTTGATGGCCGCCATGTCTGCGTTAGATCCGGTATTTGATACCTCATTTCATAGCCGCCTGCTGCATCCCAAATGGTGGGGCAGCTGGTGTGCGCTGGGCCTGCTTTCCCTGCTGGCATTTACCCCCGCGAGACTGAGGGATCGCTTTGCCGATCTGGTCTCTCCAACCCTGCTGCGTTTTTCGAAAAAGCAGGCCTATATCGCCGATACCAACCTCAAGATCTGCTTTCCCGAGCTGGATGCCGCAGCACGTCAGGCGCTGCTGCTCAAATCGATCCGGGTCGGGCTCAAGACCTTTATGGGCTTTGGCGAGCTCAGCTGGCGCAGCAAGGCGCGGCTGACCCGCCGCATCAAGGTCACCGGCTGGGAGCATGTGCAAGCGGAGCAGGCTGCGGACCGCCCGGTGATCCTGGTGGTGCCTCATACCTGGGCGGTCGACATGATTGGCCGCTACTTCTCCATGATGGGCATCGAGATGTGCACCATGATGAAGAGCCCGAAAGATCAGGTGTTCGACTGGTACATCAACCGCGAGCGGGCCAAAGGGGGCAAGGTGTACGAGCGCAGCGCCGGGATCAAGCCGGCGATCAAGTCGATCCGCGCTGGTGCCAGTTTCTTCTACCTGCCAGATCAGGATCACGGCCGCGAGGCGAGCGTGTTTGTTCCCTTCTTTGGCCGCCCCAAAGCAACCCTGCCAGCCTTGCCCAAGCTGGTGAAATTGACCGGTGCCAGGGCCGTGCCCATCTTCGCCAGCTATGACGAGGATGAGGGACGCTATCTGCTGGAGATCGAGCCGCCGTTTGACCCTTATCCCACCGCCGATCTGCTGGCAGACGTCAATGCCATGAATCGGGTGGTAGAGATGCAGGTGGCGCGCCATCCCGAGCAGTACATGTGGTTTCTCAAGATCTTCGAAACCCTGGAGCATCAGGAGGGGGATGACGGCCTCTATGAAGCGGGGATCCAGCGCATTCGTCAGGGTTTGCCGCCCGAACCTTG
Organism: Aeromonas sp. R10-2; assembly: GCF_040908445.1. Taxonomy (NCBI): domain Bacteria; kingdom Pseudomonadati; phylum Pseudomonadota; class Gammaproteobacteria; order Aeromonadales; family Aeromonadaceae; genus Aeromonas; species Aeromonas sp. R10-2. The sequence continues at coordinate 15,073 of NZ_JBFODS010000006.1, forward strand.
AAAATTGGCCCGCTTGCGGGCCATTTTTGTTGGTACAGGGGGCTCGCGCTTATGGCCCGCTGCTGGTGGTTTTTAAGGCGAACGGGTGGACAAAAACAGCGCAAACAGGGGATAACAGGGTGTCTTATGAAAGGGAGAGGCAGGTGAGCGTGCGCGGAGCTATCTTCGAGAGCGGAAATAGGGTAAAAGGGCGGCCATGAAAATTCCAAATCGAATCCAACCTCTGGTTGATGACGGCCTGGTCGATGAGGTCGTCAGCCGGTTGATGAGCGGCAAAGAGGCCGACGTCTATGTGGTGCGCTGCGGCGACGAGATCCGCTGCGCCAAAGTCTATAAAGAGGCGTCCAAGCGCAGCTTCAAGCAGGCCGTGGTCTATCAGGAGGGGCGCAAGGTGCGTAACAGCCGCAGCGCTCGCGCCATGGAGAAGGGCTCCAAGTACGGCCGCAAGCAGCATGAAGAGGTGTGGCAGAACACCGAGGTCGACGCCCTGTTCAAGCTGGCGGCGGCCGGTGTGCGGGTGCCGCAGCCCTATGTCTGCCTCGATGGCGTCCTCTTGATGGAACTTATCACCGATGAGGATGGCAATGTTGCGCCGCGCCTCAACGATGTGGCACTCACCCCCGAGCAGGCGGTCATCGACCATGCCAAGGTGATCCGCTATGTGGTGCGGATGCTCTGCGCCGGTCTTATTCACGGCGATCTTTCCGAGTTCAACGTGCTGGTGGATGAGCAGGGCCCCGTGATCATCGATCTGCCGCAGGTGGTGGATGCCGCCGCCAACAACCAGGCCAAGGCGATGCTGGAGCGGGACGTCAACAACATGCGCAACTACTACGGCATGTATGCCCCCGAGCTGCTCAAGACCCGTTATGCCCAGGAGATGTGGGCGCTGTTTGAAGATGGCAAACTCACCCCCGATAGCGAGCTGAGCGGCCACTTTGAAGAGAGCCGCGCCGCCATCGATCTCGATTCGGTGCTGCAGGAGATCGAGAGCGCCGAGGAGGAGGCCTATGCCCGTCAGGCCCGGATGAAGGCGGAGCAGGAAGACAGCTACTAACGGTCTTGCCACGTTCGCAAAAAGAGCGCCTTCGGGGCGCTCTTTTTATTACTGCTGCGGCTATGGTCGGCTGGGGCTGGGGCTGGGGGCTAGCTGATACATCTCCAGCCAGTTGCGATCCCCCGGATGGAAGCGCCGCCCCAGCCACACGCCACCGGCTGCTGTAATGACCTTGCGGGAAGCCAGATTATCTTCGCCGCAGCTGATCAGCACCGGCGCTGCCAGTATCTGTTGTTGCACCCAGCGCAGCAGCATGGTCGCGGCCCCTTCGCCACGGCGAGAGGGGCGGGTTTCGTAACCGATATGACCCAGCCACTGGCGGGTTGCCTCATTGTCACCGTGACGCAGACGCAGGGTGGCGATGATCTCCTCGCCATCAAGGGCAAAATAGGTGGTGGTCGGCAGGTATCCACTGGGCAAGTTGCGCCCTTTGGCGTGGTCCAGCAGGCTCTGTAGCCAGCCGTCCGGGTCAAATTGCGCCACCTGATAGAGCGGCTGTCCGTCCTCGGCGCATTCGGTGACATAGCGCCGGTAAGCCGGGGTATCTGCCAGCCTGGCCGGTCGGCACTGCAGAGCGAGCACTGCGCTCATGACAGGAGCGCACAAGGCAGCAGCGGCTGCGGCTCGTTGTGGTGGAGCTCCTGTACGCAGGCCCGTTGCCTTCCAGCCTGTTTGGCGGCGTAAAGGGCCAGATCCGCGCGCAGGTAGGCCGCTTCAAACCCCTCGTCAGGGTGTAGCGAGGTGAGGCCGATGCTGAGGCTGATGGGGCCACCGGCCAGCGCCCGGGTCGCCTCGGCGATCTGCTGTTGCAGGCTGTGACAGTAGTCGGGCAGGGTCTGCGGGTCCGCCATCAGCAGCAGGGCCAGCTCATCGCCGCCAAGCCGACCGGCCATGCCCTCAGAAGGCAGGGTATTGGCGATCACCCGACCCACGGCCCGCAGCATGGCATCACCGGCGGGGTGGCCGTGGCGGTCGTTGATCTGTTTGAAGTTGTCCAGATCGATCAGCAGCAGCTGGCTGGGGCTCCTCACCTCGCGGGCACGCAGGGCAACCTGGCGTTCGAAATAGTGGCGGCTGAACAGGCCAGTCAACTCATCCTGATTGGCGCGCCGCTCCAGCTTGCGCTGGGTGGCCAGCAAGGCTTGCTGTTGGCGGGTGTGGACCAGGCTCAGCAGCAGATAACTGCGGGCGATGGTAAAGAGCAGGCTGAGCAGGATCACAGGCCCGAGCAGCGGGTCGGTGAAGGAGTTGGCCGCCAGCTCCGGTTGCCAGAGGTGTTTGGCGATCCGCAGTAGTTGCAACAGCAGTTGCAGGCCAAGCAGCAGAATGGCAAAGCGCAGCACCCGATAGACAGGGGCCAGCCGTTGGTAGCGCCAGAGCTGCCAGATAAGCAGCGCAATCTGCAGCGAGAGCACGCCGGAGAGCACGATGATCCGGCTGTGCACATCAAAGAGGGGTTGCTGCAGGGCGGTCAGGGCAAACAGGACGAAACCGCCGAGGGTAACGGCGGGCAGCAGCCAGCCCAGTTGGTCGGCTTCACGGCGAAAGAAGTGGCGCATCCCCCGTTCATAGAGCAGGGTGGTCGACATCAACAGCAGGTTGGTGCAGAGAATATTGGCAAGGGATGCATTTCCCTCAAGGGGGCGCAGCAGCAGGCAGCAAAAAGCCCCTGCGATCACCAGTTCCCCCGCTGACCAGTAGATCAATGCCCTGATCTGGCGATGGGTGTGCCACATGGTGGCGAAAATGGTGGCGACCCCCACATGTGACAGCGTGACGAACAGCACCAGACTCAACAACTGGGCCGAGGAAAACAGACTTGGCATCAAGGGGCTCTCTGGGAAGTCACCTGTGAACGAACAGGCGATGGGGTATCGCCCGCTGGCAGTGGCCGATCACAACATGAATCCAACCTATTATCAATGGGTTAAATGGCCGAATGTGCTCACCTCCGACTTCTTGCACGATGGCAATTGCTGACTCGATTTATCAGCGCATAAGGAGCCATTTTATTGCCTTGTCAGTCAATTTCGCTGCGTGAAAGGTGGTTGTGTTGGAGGCAGGGTGCACCCAATCGCCAGACGTTGTGCTAATTGCAGGTTGCAGCAGGCAAGCGCATGACGGTGGCCTCACGACCGAGGTTGGCCAGCAGACGGCGCACGTCGTTGAGGCGGATGATCAGAGTCGCGGTGTTGACCAACGGATGGCACTGCACCTGTTCGGCCTGCCAGATGGCCTCGTCTATCACCAGCTCTACCGCTTTTTCCCTGTCGCGCACCATGGCGAGCAGGGTTACCGAGCCCGGGGTAAGGCCGAGCACCGCATCGAGCCGCTCGGGGGAGCCAAAGCTCAGCCGCTTGACGCCGAGCATGGTTGCCAGCGCCTTGAGATCGACCCGGTGATCCTCCTGACTCACCACCAGAAACAGCCGCTCGCTTTTCGGATCGCGCAAAAAGAGGTTCTTGGTCTTGGCGGCGGGCAGGTCGGGCAGCAGCCTGCTCGCCTCCTCACAGGTAAACACCGGAGGATGGTCAAAGCGCTGGTAGGGGATAGCCAGCTGATCCAGCAGGGAATAGATTGCCACAAAGACTCCTTTCGTCGGCGAAGAGTGGTCAGAACGGGATGGGCGGGAATAACGACCGGATCGAGCTTACCAGTTTGACTCCCGCCTCGCAGCCAGCGTGACGATTGCGAGCAGGCACTGTATGAACGTACAATAGTCCAATTCTCGGACAGCCCCTTTACGCTTCATGACTGCAACCCAGCCCACCGTACCCGCCACTCCGCCGCTCGACGGTTTTATCCTGACCCGCCACGGTCGGGACATGCGCGGCCGCAACGGGCTGCCTGCAACCACCGAAATCGTGATGTGGCTCTGGAGCGCGCAGGGGCCGGTGCGGGTGGTGGTGCCGGGGCAGGAGCCGGTGTTCTTCCTGCCGCAGAGCCATATGGCAGAAGCCGCCGAGCTGTTCAAAGGCGCCGGGGTGAGCGGACGGTTTCGCCGCCTGCCGATGCACACCTTCGACGGTCGCCCTGTGGTGGGCTGCTATTTCGCTACTCTGAGTGCCTTTCACCGTGCCATCGAGCTGTTGCTTATTCGCGGGCTGGAGCACTTCGAGGCGGATATCCGGCTGCCGGAGCGCTTCCTGATGGAGCGTTTCATCACCGCTGGTGTGCGCTTCGATGGCCGGGCGGTAAAAAAGGGGGGCAAGCAGGGCTACTGGGAGGTGAACGAGGCGCGCTGCGCGCCGCAGGCGGTGACACCGACCCTCTCCTGGGTGTCCCTCGACGTGGAGTGCGCCATGGACGGGGCCCTCTTCTCGGTCGGTCTTTACAGCGAGCAGGATGCGCGGGTCATCATGATCGGCACCCCGGAGGCGGATGCCGAGAGCTGGGGCACCCAGGTCCAGTGGGTAGAGGACGAGAGCGCCCTGCTGAGTGCGCTGGAGAGCTGGTTCAGCCTGCATGACCCCGATCTGGTCATCGGCTGGAACGTGGTCAACTTTGACTTTCGCCTGCTGCTACGCCGCGCCGAGCTTAACAAGCGGCGGCTGCGGCTCGGGCGGGGTCGTGAGCTCTGCTTCTGGCGCTCGTCACGGGGCGATCCCCAAACCGGCAACGTCATCATTCCCGGACGCATGGTGCTCGATGGCATCGATACCCTGAAAAGCGCCACCTGGCAGTTTGCCAGCTACAGCCTGGATGCGGTGGCGAGCGAACTGCTCGGCCGTGGCAAGGATATTGAGGATGTGGCCAATCGGGGGGAGAAGATCACCGAGCTGTTCCACTCCGACAAGGAGGCGCTCGCCCGCTACAACCTGGAAGATTGCAAGCTGGTGTGGGAGATCTTCGATTACTGCCACCTCATCCCTTTTGCCATCGAGCGGGCTTCCCTCACCGGTCTTGAGCTGGACAGGGTAGGGGGCTCGGTGGCGGCCTTTACCAACCTCTATCTGCCGCGGCTGCATCGTGGCGGTTACGTGGCCCCCAATCTGCCGGCCGACGGGGGGCTGGCGAGCCCCGGTGGCTATGTGATGGACTCCAAACCCGGTCTCTATCGCCATGTGCTGGTGCTCGATTTCAAGAGCCTCTACCCCAGCATCATCCGCACCTTCTGCATCGACCCCATGGGACTTATCGAAGGGCTGCAGCATCCCGAGCACGCAATTCCGGGCTTTCGCGGCGCCATGTTCTCCCGCGAGCGGCACTTCTTGCCGGAACTCATCGCCACCCTGTGGGCGGCGAGGGATAGAGCCAAGGCTGCCAGCAACAAGGCACTCTCCCAGGCCATCAAGATCATCATGAACTCTTTCTACGGCGTGCTGGGGTCGGGGGGCTGCCGTTTCTATGATCCGCGCCTAGCCTCGTCCATTACCCTGCGTGGCCACAGCATCATGCAGCAGACCCGCGAGTGGATTGAGGCGAAGGGGTTCGAGGTGATCTATGGTGACACCGATTCCACCTTTGTCCATCTGGGGCGCGAGACCAGCCCCGATGAGGCGGACGAGATTGGCCAGCGGCTGGCGAAGATGATCAACGATAACTGGGCTGCACTGATCAGGCGCGAGTTCGACCTGCCGAGTTATCTCGAGATCCAGTACGAGACACACTATCGCCGCTTTCTGATGCCCACCATCCGCGGCTTGGAGAAGGGCAGCAAGAAGCGCTATGCGGGGCTGGTTGGCAAGGCCAGTGAGGGGAGTGAACAGCTGGTATTCAAGGGGCTCGAATCGGTGCGCACCGACTGGACCATGCTGGCCAAGCAGTTCCAGACCCGCCTCTATGAACTGGTGTTTCACGATGAAGATCCCAGCGGCTATGTGCGCACCATGGTAGATGAGACCCGCGCCGGTCGCCACGACGATCTGCTCATCTACCGCAAACGGCTACGCCAGAAGCTCGAAGAGTATCAGAAGAATGTACCGCCCCATGTGCGAGCGGCGCGGCTGGCCGATGAGGAGAACCTGCGCCGCGGTCTGCCCCAGCGCTATCAGCATCGGGGCGCCATCGCCTATCTGATGACCCTCAATGGCCCCGAGCCGCTGGAGTACCGGCGCAGCGCCATCGATTACGAGCACTATATCGATAAGCAGTTGCGGCCCATTGCCGATGCCATCCTGCCCTTTATCGGCGAGTCGTTCGACCGGATCTGTGGTCAGCAGCTGGATCTTTTCTGATTGGTGCAAGTTGGCACTTTACTTCCTATGAATACTGGATAAAAATACAGTTATAAATCATGGAGAAGTTTCCTATGCGTCTTGAAATCATCATCGACAGAAAACATCAGATCCCGACCTCGACCATGGAGGCGCTGCGTCAGGAGCTGCTCAAGCAGCTTGGCGAAAAATTCCCCGACATCCATGTGCGGGTCGCGCCGGGCAGTGCCATGGCCCTGACCGTCAGCCGTGCCAGCAAGGAAGATAAAGAGCTGGCCGAAGCCATGGTGCAGGAGGTGTGGGAGAACGCCGACAGCTGGATGCCGGAAGAGAACGTCGCCTCCTGATCCCCACGGTCAGTGGATAATTCTGGGCGGTGGATAAATGGGCAGCTGAAAAACGGGCATGCCTGCTAACGATTCGCAGAGCCCCGGACAACAAAAAACGCAGCCAAGTGGCTGCGTTTTTTGTGGGTGGTGAGAGGTTCGCGGTGGTTTGTCTGGCTCTGGGTTAAGCCAGGCCCGTTACAACCCCGCCCAGCTTTTCAGGCTCTGTTGCTGCACCCGGCGATTGGCTTCGCGGATCTCCCCCCTAGCGCGCAGGTCGGCCAGCGCAATGGGCAGTGCGGCGCGGATCTCGTCACTGCTCATTCCGGCTTTGAGGGCCGGGTGATAGGCCATCTTTAGCAGCACATAGTCCAGCCCGGTCAAAAAGCTGTCGATGCTGTTGTCATTGAAGATGGAGGGAAACACCTTGTCCGAGTCGTTGGGCAGCCCCATCACCTGAGTGAACTCCTCCACCACGCAGTCGAGAAAGCGTCCCTTGGCCCGGCTGTAGTCTACCGGAATGATGATGGTGGCACGGCTGATCTCGTGTTTTGCATTGGTTGCGAAGTTGGCAAGGCAGAGCCCCTCCTTGAGCGCCATCTTGACCGATGGATCCCCCCCCATGGTGCGGTTGGCCCAGCTCTTCATCTTGTTGTAGTCGGTCATGATCAGGGTGAGGTTGGGCTTTGCGGCCACCATGCTGATGGAGTGGCCGGTGATGCGAGCCAGATGGGCCGCCTGTACCTTCACCACGTCTGCCTGCAGCGGCTTGTCACCCGACTCGTTGATAAGTTGCAGCCGGATCGGCTGCTGCCAGCGGGCAAAACGGGTCTGCCTGGCTTCGCCATACTCCCGCTCCATGGCGATGGCCATAAAGCTCTCGGTGAGATAGCTGTCGCTCTGCCAGCGCTCATCGGCACGGGCGCTGTGGCCCGCGAGCAGAATCAGCAGCGCCAGCAGCCCACGTAACGCGCGGTGGGGGCGGGCAGCGCAGCCCAAGCTGGCCATTACCAAAGTGGCAATAAAGCGCGTGGCACCAAAGGGGGTTGCGGCAAATGACATGTTTCCTCCCTGAAACGGTTGTCAGCCTAGCGGTTGGCCTTGTCGATATCACGCCAGGTGAGCCAAAGCCTGAGATCAAACTCCAGTTGATGATAGTCGGGCTCCATGTGTTGGCAGAGCTGGTAGAAGCTCTTGTTGTGATCCTTCTCTTTGATATGGGCCAGCTCGTGCACCACGATCATTTTCAGGAACGGGGGCGGCGCCTCCTTGAACAGGGCGGCGATGCGGATCTCGTTCTTGGCCTTGAGCTTGCTGCCCTGCACCCGGCTGACGTAGGTGTGCAGGCCGAGGGCATCCTTGATCACATTGATCTTGCCATCGAACACCACCTTTGACAGGGGCGCCGAGCTCTTGAGGTAGCGGTTCTTCAGCTCCATGGTGTAGGCGAGCAGCGCCTTGTCGCTCTGGACCTGGTGGCTTTCCGGATAGCGTTTGGCCAGCATCTCCCCCAGCTTGCCCGCCGCAATCAGCTGTTGTACCTGTGCCTTGAGGGGGTCTGGATAGCCGCCCAGATAAGTCAGTTCCGCCATGGTGTCACTCGTTACATCAAAAAGAGCGTCATTGTAGTTATCTCGGGCGGGCTTGCCTACTGCGGGCCGTCGCTGCAAGGGGCTTTGGCGCAAGAAAAAGGGCGGCCATTGCAACAATGGCCGCCCTGCGGGGCGTATTGACGATCAGCGTCGGCGATAGAGACCCGGATCCACCTCTTCGTAGTGGCTGGTCAGGTATTGATAGAAGGCGAGATGGGAAGGGGAGCTGGGTTTTTTCAGCTCCTCGCTCACCCGATCCGGCTTGGCGATGATGAACTTCGGGCTCTGGCGCTGGATATCGGCCAGCACCCGCTCGCGCACGTCATAGGGCGGATTGACGTTGGCAAAGAAGAGGTAGGCGGATGCCGGCTGGCGATCGGTCCAGAGATAATATTGCGGCTGGATACCATCGACCCAGATCTTGTCGCTCGGGCTGGTCTCGGCCTTGATGCGATCAACCCGTACCTGCGCGGCCGGATTGAAGGGGCGACCCTTGAGGGTCCCTTCCCAGGCGTTGTTGATCATCAGCAGTAGCATGGCCAGCGTTGCCAGCCAGGGGGTGGCACTGCGCACATCCCAGGCGCGCCAGAGAGGGATGAGGATCAGCACCGGCAGCGCCCACAGCAGGCTGGTGCCGAGCACCTCGTTGACCCGCTCGAGGGACCACTCCTTGGTGCTCCAGCCAAAGGCGAGCTGCTGAGCCAGCAGCCAGCTGGCGGTGAGCACTACCAGCGAGATGCAGAGCAGGCCGATGGCATCAGCCTGCTGTTCGCTGCGAGCCAGCAATACCGCCAGCGGCAGCACCGCCAGTTGCAGATAGAGCACGTCGTAGTGATCGAACACATGGCCGGAGACCGAGTTGGCGATCAGGGTAAACAGCACCCCAAACAGGGTTGCCAGCAGGGCGGGCAGATACCACTCCTGACGGCGGCTCAGCATCAGAATAATAAAGGCGGGCAGCAGCATCACAAGGCCGGTGCGCAGCAGGCCGACGGCGCCCACCATGGGGGAGAAGCCGTTGCCGTAGCTCCCTTCGAAGAAGATGTCGAAGGCGTAGTATTTGAAGGCCGCCAGCAGATCATGCTGCTGGAAGTAGGCGTAAAGCGGGCCGCCAATCAGCGCCAAACCGAGCAGGCTGGAGATGAGCAGCAAGATGGCATCACGCCACTTTTCGTGCAGACACCAGTGGCAGAACAGCACCAGATACCAGGCTCCCCAGAAGGCGCCGTTGTTGGTGCGCATCCAGGCGACGATGGCGAAGGTGAGGGCCGCTACCAGCGCCGGCCACCAGCGAAATCCTTTGTCCAGCAGCAGGGTGATGAAGGCCCACTGGGCGATGAGGGCGAGGTGGAAGGTCCAGTCCTCGGTCATGTTGCCGTAGTAGTAACGGGTGCCGTAGAGAGCCAGTACCGCCAGCATGGCGCCAAGACGCGCCTTGAACGAGAGGCCAAGTTGGGCAAAGGCTTGCCAGCTGGCCAGCAGTCCGAGCCAGCAGAGCACCCACTCCAGTGCCCAGATCCCGACAAATCCCCCCATTCGATAACCCAGCGCGTCGAGGGCGAAAATCATCGGCCCCTTGATGTCTATCATGTCGCGATAGAGCACGCCCCCTTCGCTCCACATCTTGCCCATCACAGCGAACAGCGAGGCATCAAAGCCCGGCGCCATGGCGTGGAAGAGCGGGTTGCGCAGACAGAAGAGCAGCGCCAGCAAGGCGGTCAGCAGCACGATGGCTGGCTTGATACCCGGGTTGACGCGAGGGGGAGTGAAACTGATGGAGTGATTCATGAAGTCGCCTGTTCCTGCAGCTGGTCTTGAAAGCGGGCCTATCTTGCCGAGCTAGTGAGTGCGATGCAATGGGGCGGGCCCGTGTGGGGCAAATATTCTCGAAAAAGCCCGGTTCTTGCAGGGAACCGGGCGCTGGCTGCGGCAATATTGCCGTCAGGGGATGTGGCAAAGGCATCCCTCCGATATCAACTGAAGTACTCAAGCAGGGGCGGCTGCGCTTCCAGCGTGGGCAGGTGACGGGCCCAGCGGATAAAAGCGTCGGCCAGGGTGATGCCGAGCTCCTGATTGTGCTGGGTCAGGGTGCGCGCCAGTGCGGTGTAACCCTCCTTGCCGGAGGCGGTATAGGCGCTCGATACCCCGCGATAGACCTGTTTGGCATTGACCGCTTGCCACTGGCCGGGGGCGGCTTCCCACTCCAGTCGGGTGATGCGCTGGCCTTTGGGCCGATCGGCCTGATAGGTGAATCGCACCCCCGCGGTGTAGGGGAAGCTGCCATTTCCATTGCCGACCACGCCGTTGTTGGTGGCGTTGTCGATGGCATTCTCCAGCGCTTCCGCCAACTCGTGACCGTGCACCCGATAGAGGGTGAGGGGAATGGCAAACGGCAGCAGGCGACCGGCGATATCTGCTTCGCTCAGGGGGCCCGGCTCCAGCGAGCAGCGCACGCCGCCAGCATTGTGCAGGGCAAAGTCCACCTCGCCTACCTGTTCCCGGGCCGCCATCAGCATGGCGCGGGCCACCAGCGGGGCGAGCTGGCTGCCGTGGGGCAGGGTGGCATCCGGCAGCCGCTGATGGGGAAGTGGCGCCGCCAGTCGGGTGACGATGCGCTGGCTCATGGTCTCTATCTCAGGCCGATAGCGTTTGGCCAGATGTTGTTCAAGCTGTGGATCCGGCTCGCAGAAGGTGAGCCCGGCGGGTGGGGTGGAGGCAAATGGCCAGGGCTGCCAGGGGAGCCACTCCAGCTGCCCCTGACTTTGCACGACGCGGCCTGCCTTATCGAAGGTGAGCTCGCAGACACCGAGGCAGAGGGCGCTGTGGCCAGCGTGCAAAATGGCCACCCCGTTGTTCATCAGCGGGTAGGTACCTTCGCTTGGCAGACCCAGCGGCGCGAGATCGCCGAGCAGGCTGTGGGTATGGCCGCCGATGATGAGGCTGAGCTCGGGGAAGCGCTCGGCCAGCAGCTTGTCCTGATCCAGCCCGAGGTGGCTCAGCAGCACGATATGGTGGATCCCTTCGCGCTTGATCTCCCGCAGCACTTTAGTGAGGGTCTCGGCGACCGCGTGGAAACGGGTGTGGGGATCCGGGTTGGCGATGGCAGCCATTTGGGCGAGGGTGATGCCGAGCAGCGCAAAGGGAACCCCGTCGATCACCCGACGATGCCAGGGCTGATGGGCGTCGTAGAGGTGGGGAATATCCCATAGCCCGAGTGGCGTGTCGGCAGGCTCCTGACTGTTGTCCAGATTGGCGGCCAGCACCGGAAAATCGAGCTGGCGCAAGAACTCCACCAACGGGCCGTTGCCCAGATCGAACTCGTGGTTGCCAAGTACCATGGCATCGGGGGCCAGCATGGCGAGCAGGTCGGCGTTGGCGCGCCCTTTGAAGCGGTTGAAATAGAGCGAGCCCTGAAAGGAGTCGCCACCGTGCAGAAACAGAAAACGCTGGCCGGCAGCTGCGGCTTTTGCACGCAGTTGGGTCAGTCGGGTCAGGATCCGGGCATAACCGCCGCACTGGGTGCGCCATTGGCCTTCACCGACAGGGGAGAAGCTCATGGGCGCGCCATCGAAGTGGGAGTGGCAATCACTGAAATGGGCAAGTTGAACCGTAATACTCATCTCGGTCCTCCTTAGGGGGAAAATGAGCACCGAGTCTACTGCAAAGGGGGGGGAGGATACCAGCCCGGCAGGGTGCCGGGCTGGTCAATGATCAGGCGGGTACCATGATCTGGGTGGCGACGATCACCACCAGCAGGCCGACGGCGACCGGCATACTGGTGCGCTTGACCACCTCGAACGGCGAGAGCTTGCCCATCCCGGCACAGGCGACCACCACCCCGGAGACCGGAGAAATGGTGCGACCCAGGTTGGAGGCTTGCAGCATCGGGATCACCAGATAGGCCGGGTTGATGCCAAGGCTGCTGGCCAGGTTGGGGATCAGCTCCACGAAGGCGTAGAAGGGGGCATTGCCCGAGCCGGTGGTGAAGGCGGCCAGGGTGGTGATCACCACCAGTGACAGCATCATGATCAGGCCGCCCGAACCGAGATCCTGCGCGTGAGCCAGCAGGGTGTCGATAAAGCCGATGGTCATCAGACCCTGGGCGAAGACGCCGGCACCGACCAGCAGCATGACCACACCGGCAAAGGCATCAGCCATGTTGCGCCAGCAGACCAGCAGACCGTCCAGCAGCTCCTTGCCATTGCGGATCCGCACGAGTTCCAGCAGGCTGGCCAGCACCATGCACATGACGATGATGGTGACGATATCCAGTTGCGGGCCCCATTTACCGTCAAACACCAGCACCCCGATGATGGGGGTAAAGGGCAGGATGGCGTAGAAGGCCGGCGCAGTCGTCACCAGATCACCCGGGGCAACCGGCTCGTTGTGCTCGCCGGATTTTTGGTCAAGGTAGCGCTGCCAGAAGAAGTGGGTCACCGCCATGCAGGCGATCGCCACCAGCGAGATGGGCAGGGTCAGCTTGAAGGCAAAGTCCAGCAGCGGCATGTTGGCGGCTTGGGCGGCCATCACCACGTCCCCTGAGGTCGGTGCCAGAATAATGGCGGCTGGCGAGGCACACACGGCTGCAGCCGCGCCACGGGAGATCCCCATGTTGACCATCAGCGGAAACAGGGTTGCCATCAACAGCACGCCGAGGCCGGTAGCGGAGCTGACCGCCAGCGACATGGCGCAGGCCACCAGATAGGCAGCCACCAGCAGGATATAGGGGGACTTGATGATGCCGAGCGGTTTGCTGGCCAGCTTGACCAGAATGGTGTTGGCGCCGATATGGCTCATGTAGCCGGCGAAGCCGCACAGCACCATGATTAGCATCCCCAGTCCACCGCCACGGTCATTGAGCAGGAAGCGGACGTATTCGAAGATATCGGTAGCGATATAACCGGTGCTGACCACCTTGCTCGGCAGTACCGGCTTGCCCATCATGGCGGTGATGACCAGCAGCAGCAAGCCGCCGCTCAGCAGCACCCCGGTCGCGGAGTATCCTTTGAAAATGGCACGGCCCACCACCAGGGTGATCAGGGTGCCAACGATGAGTTCCAGCATATGTTGCCTTCTGATTGGATGAGAGTGGAGGGAGTCTATTCCGATAGGGGTAGAGTGGCGACTGGAAACAGGATGTTGTGTGAGCTAAATCAACGTTTAACCCCATGAACAGAATTAAAGAAAGGTAAAGGTACTTTACCCAGCGGGTTTGGCTACCTACCCTTGCCAGCCTTGGTTGTCTTTTGAGGCTTTTATATGGTGACTGGTGGTTTTTTAGGCATTAAACGCTCTATTTTCCTGCTTGCGATGCTATTTTCACCTACTTGCGTGTTTGCGGTAACCAATGACGGTTTTCATCAAACCGGTCCTCATCAGGCGGTCGCCATGCGGCCTCTCATGGCTCCTCACTCTTACGGCGTTCTGGTGGTTGCCGAGGGGAACAGACCCCGTTTTGCCGCGCTGGCATCCAAAACCACGGAAGCAAACTGCCTGGCCCGTCATGCCATCCGGGTAGATGGAGTCGCGCTGCTGGTTACTCCGAGATTCTATGCCAAAGAGGGAAAACGGGGACTTTGCGAGCTGTGGCTCAATGAGGGGGCAGATCAGGACTTTTTTGCCAACCGCCTTAAAAATGATCATTTTATTCAGATAGATGGTCATGACATCAATGTGAAAAACTATCACCTCGACTGGCAGCGCATCAGCCGTCATGCTCAATAAAAATACAGTTTTGCCCTTGTGCCATACTCTGCTCACGCAACCTGTGAGCGTGCTCTGATTTCTGGGCGCATCATTGTATTGCGCCGCCTCGTCGTCACACATAGGCTATACCCGTCATCTGTGTGGCGGTGGGGTTCACCAAGGTTGGTACTCCGCCCGTGCAATCAAGGAAGGTAGTCTGGCATGGTCAGCAAGGTTTATGGAGTAGTGGGGGTCGGGTTGTTGCTGTTGCCCCTGATGAGTCAGGCTCAGCCGAGCCGGCCGCAAGTGGTGCCAGAGTCCCGCATCAATGTCCGTTTTTATGAGGTCAATGCAACCGGTCCGGAGCAGCTTGCCCGGGCGATTGCCCAGAGTGCTCCCAAGGTGAATGGCAAGCCCGTACTCGGCAAGGCGAGTTATCAGGTGGACTGGCAGCTGGATACCGAGCAGTTGCCGGGGCGCTGCCAGCTCAACCGGGTGACGGTGACCACCAACGCCACTGTGTTGCTGCCCCGCTGGCGTCAGAGCGCGAACAGTAACGATCCTGCCCGCCAGCGCTGGGGGCGGCTGCTCTCCAGCATGTTTGACTACGAATCCCGCTTCAAGGAGATGGTGCAGCAGGGGGCAAATCAGGTGGGTGGCGCCATTGCGGGATTACCCGGTCATGCAGATTGTCAGGCGCTGCGCTATGCCGCGTGGACAGCAGGTAGTGGCGAGCTGAACAAGATTAAGGGACGGCTCGACGGATTCCAGCGTCAGACAGGTTACGGCGAACAGCTTGGGGTGCACTGGCCCAAGTGAGCGCTATCTCAAGACGCAATATCCAGCATCGCACGATTTGATAAATAGAATGGCCGCCCGATGGGCGGCCATTCTATTTGCTTGCAGAGTCCGGTTTAGACCAGCGCCTTGCCTTTGAGCAGTTTGCGCACCCAGTAACGGGCTGGGTGGAGCGCTTCCAGCAGATCGGCGGCCAGCGGCAGGGGATCGCCGCAGATCTCGCTGGCGAGCAGCTCGCCACAGAGCGGCGCCGAGCAGAGACCCCGCGAACCGAGCGCCCCCAGCACATAGAGGCCGGGGTGAAGGGGGAGTGGCTGGGCGTTGTGCTGATCATGCTGCAGCTGCGCATAGTGATCCGCCAGACCTTGCAATCTGGCCACTGGCCCCACCACCGGAAGGTGATCCCGACTGGCACAACGCACCCCTACGCGCGCCTCGTTGCCGCTCACATCCACTTCGGCGGGCCAGGTTTGCTCCGGCAGGCAGGCTTGCAACCGCACCTGATTCTGGATTTGCTCCTCGGCACGAAACTCAAGGCTGCTCTGGTTACGGCCATAACTGGCGCCGATGCAGTGTTGATCGTTGTGCATGGGTGTGAGGTAGCCATCGTAGCAGAGCACGGTCTTGAGCTGACGCAAGCTGGCCGTGGTCGGCACATGGCTAACCTGACCGCGCACCGGATAGAGGGGCAGCTCGGCAAAGGGGAGCAGTGCTGGCAACTGGTGACCGGCGGCGACCACCAGATTGGGGGCCTGCCAGTGGCGGCCATCCTGGCTCTCTACTTGCCAGCCATCGGCCAGTTCAGTAATAGCGACCACTTCGGTGTTGAACACGACCTTCAGCAGCCCGCTGGCTTGTGCTTCTTTGATAGCTGCGCGGGTGAGATCGGCCGGACAGAGCCAGCTCCCCAGCGGGTAACTGACGCCGCTGTGGCCGCAGGGCAGGCCAACCACCTGCTCTACCTCTGATGTAGAGAGGGGATGCATCAGTTCGGACGGGAAGGGGCCCTGGTTCATTTTCACTAACTTGGCTGCCGATTTGTCGTCATAACCGAGCTGGGTCACTCCGCATAATTCGAAAGCGATAGGATGGCGTTCGGCCAATGCCAGCAGCCGTTGGCGGGCATAGCCAAAGGCGAGCGAATAGAAGCGCGACAGGGCATCGTGCTCGCCGTTGAGCAGTGGATAGAGCGCGCCCTGGCGGTTGCCGGAGGCGCCGGTGGCCGGTTCGCTATCTGCACACAGCAACGTCACCTTGCGACCCCGCTCCACCAGAGAGAGCGCCGTCATGGCCGAGGCGATGCCGCCGCCGATGATCACCACCTCGCCAGCGCGTCCGGCAGGACGGGCATACCAGGGGACTATGGTCTGTTGCGGCTGCTTGTCGGTGCGATCCCCCACCAGCATCTCCCGCTTGCTACCGTGGCCCTTCACCTTCTTCATGGCAAAACCGGCGGCAATCAGGCCGCGACGGACAAAACCGGCACAGGTAAAGGTGGCGATGGAGCAATCGGGACGGGCGAGGCGAGCGAGACCATCAAACAGCTCCTGTGTCCACATTTCAGGATTCTTGGCCGGGGAGAAACCATCCAGATACCAGGCATCCACCAACCCTTCTGCCCGGTGAGGCACCTGCGGCAGCATATCCTTGATGTCGCCAAACCAGAGATCGAGGCGAATGCGGCCGCCCGCAAAATGCAGGCGGTGGCAACCGGAGATCGGCAGCGGCCACTGGGCGACAAGGTCCTGACTCAAGTGGCCAAGTTCATGCCAGGCGGCCAGCGCCTTGTGCAGATCGTCTTGGGTCAGGGGGTATTTCTCGAAACTGATGAAGTGCAGACGGGAGCCGTTACCGGATTGGGGCGCCTGTTCCAGGAAGGCTTGCATTGTCGCCAGAAAGTTAAGGCCTGTGCCGAAACCTGTTTCACCTATCACGAAACTGTCACTATCGTGGTGCGAAAATCGCGCAGGTAGCCGGTTTTGCTGCAAAAAGACGTAGCGGGTTTCACTTAGACCGTTATCATTGGAAAAGTACACATCCCCGAAGTCACTGGAGACAGGAGTTCCCGCTTCATTCCAGTCCAATCGGGCATGATGTAAGGATGTTTGACTCACGTTTTCCTCGGCTCGCGTCACAAAATCGCGGGCATTCTACGTGAAAGCAGACCAGTTTGGCAGCCGAAAGCGGGTAGACTTGGCGCCAGTTTTTCCAGACGAGATGAATTAATGAGAAGAGCAGTGATCACCGGTATCGGCGTCATCTCCAGTATCGGCAACAACAAGGAAGAAGTGCTGGCCTCCCTGAAAGCAGGTAAATCCGGCATCACCTATTCCGAGCAGTTCGAGCAGCACAACCTGCGCAGCCGTGTCTGGGGTAACATCAAACTCGATCCGTCTGAACTGATCGACCGTAAAGTCATGCGTTTCATGGGTGACGCTGCGGCCTACGCCTACCTCTCCATGCAGCAGGCCATTGAAGATGCCGGTCTGGCGGAAGATCAGGTCTCCAACGAGTGTACCGGCCTGGTGGTCGGTTCAGGTGGTGCCTCCGGCAAGAACACCTCTGAATCTGTGGACATCGCCCGTGAGAAAGGGGTCAAGCGTGTGGGCCCTTACATGGTGCCGCGCACCATGTCCTCCACCACTTCCGCTTGCCTCGCGACCCCGTTCCAGATCAAGGGTGTCAACTACTCCATCAGCTCAGCTTGCGCCACCTCTGCCCACTGCATCGGTCACGCGCTTGAGCTGATCCAGCTTGGCAAACAGGATGTGGTCTTCGCCGGTGGCGGTGAAGAGCTGGACTGGTCCTCTACCATCCAGTTTGACGCCATGGGCGCCCTCTCCACCAAGTACAACGACACGCCGGAAAAAGCGTCCCGTACCTATGATGCGAACCGCGACGGTTTCGTTATCTCCGGTGGCGGCGGCATTCTGGTGATCGAAGAGCTGGAACATGCGCTGGCCCGTGGCGCTCACATCTATGCCGAGTTGACCGGTTACGGTGCCACCTCCGATGGTTACGACATGGTCGCGCCGAGCGGTGAAGGCGCGGTGCGTTGCATGAAGATGGCAATGCAGGGGGTGGGCAAGGTTGATTACATCAACACCCACGGCACCTCCACTCCGGTCGGTGATACCAAAGAGCTGGAAGCTATCCAGACTCTGTTTGGCGCCAACGGTCCCAAGATCTCTGCCACCAAGGCGATGACCGGTCATGCGCTGGGCGCGGCGGGCGTGCACGAGGCTGTCTACTCCCTGTTGATGATGGAACACGGCTTTATCGCCCCCAGCATCAACATCGAGACTCTGGACGAGAAAGCGGAAGGTCTGCCCATCGTGCGCGAGTACGAAGCGGCCGAACTCAACACCGTCATGTCCAACAGCTTCGGCTTTGGCGGTACCAACGCTTCTCTGGTGTTCAGCAAGTTCAAAGGCTGATTATCCGGTTGATATAAAAAAAGCGCCTCAGGGCGCTTTTTTTGTCTTCGGGATCTGCCATCACTCATTGCAGAGCAGAGATCGCCCATTGTGGAATAGGGGGGCAGATT
The DNA here is from genome assembly GCF_040908445.1 of Aeromonas sp. R10-2. Taxonomy (NCBI): domain Bacteria; kingdom Pseudomonadati; phylum Pseudomonadota; class Gammaproteobacteria; order Aeromonadales; family Aeromonadaceae; genus Aeromonas; species Aeromonas sp. R10-2. The sequence goes on from NZ_JBFODS010000006.1 coordinate 33,234, forward strand.
TCAGCGCAGATGGTGGGGGGGAGGTGACGCCACACCAATGAGCCTGATCTACATTTCTCTAGCGGGGCAGATAGCAAGAAGGGAGCCTGAGGCTCCCTTCTTTGTTAGCGGTAATGTGATGGCTGCTGGCTAAAACCAGAAGCCGATGATAAAGGAGCCCGCCAGGGTCAGCATCACGTTGGCCACCGCATAGGTACCGGCATAACCGAGCGCCGGAATGGAGCTGTTGGCTGCCTCGTTGACCACATCCATCGCTGGGGCACAAGTACGGGCACCTGTGATGGCACCGAGCAGCAGCGCCGGGTTCATCTTGAGCACCCAGACCCCGAACAGATAGCCAACCAGCACCGGCAAGGTGGTCACCAGCATGCCAGAGAAGAGCACTACCGTACCCACCTCGCTGAGGTGGTCGAGGATGCCGCCACCGGCTTTCAGACCCGTACTCACCATAAAGACCGCAAGACCGAGATCCTTGGCCAATCTGAGCGCACCGGGCGGCACATAGCCTACCGTCGGGTGGTTGGCCCTCAGGTAACCCATCAGAATACCTGCCAGCAGCAGGCCGACGGCGTTGCCGAGACCGAATTCGATCTGACCGAACACCAGCGAAACGGAGCCGATCAGCAGGCCGAGCACGAAGAAGGTGGTGAAGGCAACCAGATCCGTGGTCTGGCTGTGGATGCTGATAAAGCCGATCTTGTTGGCCAGCAGTTTGACCCGCTGCTTCTCGCCGCTGATCTGCAGTACGTCGCCTTTTTGCAGCATGATGTTGCGATCGAACGGCATCTCGATCTGGGAGCGCACTACCCGGTTGAGGAAGCACCCTTTCTCGGTGAGGTTGAGCTCCACCAGATGACGGCCTACCACGGAGTCATTCTTTACCACGATCTCTTCGGTGACGATCTGCAGGTCAAGCAGGTTGCGATCAAACACCTCTTTACCGTTGCGATAGTTGACGTCCAGCTTCTCGTGGCTCTCGGGATAGCCCACCAGGGCGATTTCGTCCCCTTCCTGAATAACGGCATCGCCATCGGGGCTGGCCAGAATGCCGTTGCGGCGGATCCGCTCTACATAGCAACCGGTATGGGGATAGATGCCGGTCTCTCGCAGGGTACGACCACCGATCCAGGCTGCCAGTTCGGGACCCACCCGATAGGCGCGGATGATGGGCAGATAGGTCTTGCGACTCTCGCTGTCGGAGAGACCCCGCTCACGGGCGATTTTTTGCGCTTCGGTATTGAGGTCGAGGCGTGCCAGTGAGGGGAGATAGCGCACCACCAGCATCAGGCCCACCAGACCCACCAGATAGGTCAGGGCGTAGCCGATGCCCATATTGTCCAGCACCGCCTGCATATCAGTTTGATGGGGTAGGTTGAGCAGACCACTGCGCAAGGCATCCTGGGCACCCACCAGCGCTGGGGTCGAGGTGAGGGAACCCGCCAGGATCCCCGCCGCCATGCCCGGTCCCAGATTGAAGAACTTGGCCAGCCCCACCGTCAGCAACAGGGCGGTCAGCAAGATCACCAGGGTCAGGGTGATGTAGTGGATGCCGTCGCGCAGGAAGACGCTGAAGAAGTGAGGGCCCGCCTCGATCCCTACACAGAAGATGAACAGCATAAAGCCGACGTTTTCAGTGGTGGCTGCAAATTCGAAACCCATCTGGCCGAACAGCAGGGCGGTAAACAGCACACCTATGGTGTTGCCAATCTGAAAGTTGCCAATTCGAACCTTGCCAAGCAGCAGGCCGAAGGCCAATACCACGAACAGCAGCAGGGAGTCGCTTTGATGTAGCAGTGTCACGAAATCTATGGTCATGCCCGGAAAAACCGAGGAAAAAAGTGGGGTCGATATTGTGCCGGATCTATCCCCAATAAAGAAGCGCAAGGGATCGATTAATCGGACGTTATCGGACGCTATTTGTGGAACCGGCGGCGTGATAGGGAGACAAGCGGATGAAATCTGGCAATTTTTGCTGTAACCGTCGTTGTCAATTAGTGAAATCTGCTGCCCGCGACCGAAGTGCTCTGGCGCAGGCCGATATTTTAGATTCTGCTGTCCGGCCGCTTGGCGGGGATCAGTTTCAGCAGATTCAACCGATGGCCGCCATGGTTGGCTGAGGGTCAAATCAGCTTGATATTTGCCCGTTCGCCCACAGGGAAAGGGTTGGCAAAAAGATACCTCTGAAAAGTGCCAATAGAACCTGTCACCCCGCTGTTCCTGAGGGGGCAAAAAAACAGCATAAAATCAGGTTGGCCAGCAAAATGACTCTTTGCCGGGGGCCATCAAGGGCAATCCCGCGTCCTGACAGGGCTTGCTGAACTTACCCACAGAATCTGTGGATAACCCTGTTTATGAAACTTGTTCATCGCCCTGAAAGCCGCGCCAGCACTGGGATGCAAGGGCTGTTCAAAAAATACCGGAAAAAAAATGTTTTTATAAAAATCAAATAGTTAGATGCGACAGGAGAAAAATCTGTCGAGCCGGGACGGGTAACAAAAGGGAGCGTCAGCAGCAAGAAGGATCTTGTGCATTAAAATTGGCAGGAGAGGGCACTAAAGTGGATAACTTGCACCGAGATGGTGAGGAATTGGCTCCCCCGACTGGACTTGAACCAGTGACATACGGATTAACAGTCCGCCGTTCTACCGACTGAACTACGGGGGAACATCAGGCAAGGAGGAGCATCATACAGAAGGTGTCCGGGGTGGTCAAGCCATTCGCGGGATGATGGCACGGGTGTACCGTTGCCAAACCCTCGGTTACACTGCTCCTCTGCTGTTTTGTGTCGGGAGTGTTCATGAGCAAATTGTTCAAGTTAGCCAGCCAGTTTCAACCCGCCGGGGATCAGCCCACGGCGATTGCCCAACTGCTGGATGGCATCGAGTCGGGGCTGGCCCATCAGACCCTGCTCGGGGTGACCGGTTCGGGCAAGACCTTCACCATGGCCAACGTCATCGCCACCCTGAACCGCCCGACCATGATCCTGGCTCCCAACAAGACCCTGGCCGCCCAGCTCTATGGTGAGATGAAGGAGTTCTTCCCCGACAATGCGGTGGAGTATTTCGTCTCCTACTACGACTATTACCAGCCCGAAGCCTATGTGCCGACCACCGACACCTTTATAGAGAAGGATGCCTCCATCAACGATCACATCGAGCAGATGCGATTGTCGGCCACCAAGGCGCTGCTGGAGCGGCGCGACGTGGTGATCGTTGCTTCGGTGTCGGCCATCTATGGTTTGGGGGATCCCCAGGCTTATCTGAGCATGATGTTGCACTTGAAAGTGGGGGATGTGATCAACCAGCGGGATATCCTGCGTCGCCTCGCCGAGCTGCAGTACACCCGCAACGACATGGCGTTTCAACGCGGCACCTTCCGGGTGCGCGGTGAAGTGATCGACATCTACCCCGCCGAATCGGACAAGCTGGCCCTGCGGGTAGAGCTGTTTGATGAAGAGGTGGAGCGCCTCTCCCAGTTCGACCCGCTGACCGGCGCCATCGAGCAGACGGTGGTGCGCTATACCATCTACCCCAAGACCCACTACGCAACCCCGCGGGAGACCATTCTGGGGGCTATCGAGCATATCAAGGAGGAGCTGCGCAGTCGCCGCGAGCAGCTGTTGTCCCTCAACAAGCTGGTTGAAGAGCAGCGAATCAGCCAGCGTACCCAGTTCGACATGGAGATGATGCAGGAGCTGGGTTACTGCTCCGGCATCGAGAACTACAGCCGCTACCTTTCCGGCCGTGCGCCGGGGGAGCCGCCGCCCACCCTGTTTGACTACCTGCCGGGGGACGGCCTGCTCATCATCGACGAGTCCCACGTCACGGTGCCGCAGATTGGCGCCATGTTCAAAGGGGACCGCTCCCGCAAGGAGACCCTGGTGGAGTACGGCTTCCGGCTCCCCTCGGCGCTGGACAACCGGCCACTCAAGTTCGACGAATTTGAAGCGCTGATGCCGCAGACGGTGTTTGTCTCGGCGACTCCGGGCCCCTACGAGCTGGAGAAGTCCGGCGGCGATGTGGTGCAGCAGGTGGTGCGCCCAACCGGCCTGCTCGATCCGGAGATCGAGGTGCGTCCGGTGACCACGCAGGTGGACGATCTGCTCTCCGAGATCCGCAAACGGGTCGCCGTCGAGGAGCGGGTGCTGGTCACTACCCTGACCAAGCGGATGGCGGAAGACTTGACCGAGTATCTGGCGGAGCACGACGTCAAGGTGCGCTACCTCCACTCCGATATCGACACGGTCGAGCGGGTGGAGATCATCCGCGATCTGCGCCTCGGCAAGTTCGATGTACTGGTGGGCATCAACCTGCTGCGGGAAGGTCTCGACATGCCGGAGGTGTCGCTGGTGGCGATTCTGGATGCGGATAAAGAGGGCTTCCTGCGCTCGACCCGCTCGCTGATCCAGACCATCGGCCGGGCGGCGCGTAACCTCAACGGCAAGGTCATTCTCTACGGCGATACCATCACCAACTCGATGAAGATCGCCATTGAGGAGACCGAGCGGCGCCGCGCCTTGCAGCATGCCTATAACCTCAAGCATGGGATCACCCCCAAGGGGCTCAATAAGTCCATTGGCGATGTGATGGACATGGGCGGCAGCCGCACGGCAGGCAAACCTGGCAAGGGGATGCGCAAGGCGGCCGAGCCGCAAGGGGAGTACCATGTCCGCTCTGCCAGCGAGATTGCCAAAGAAATCAAGCGGATGGAGGAGCAGATGTTCCAACATGCCCGGGATCTGGAGTTCGAACAGGCGGCAGCACTGCGGGATCAGATCCAGCAGTTGCACAGCGAGTTGATTGAGTCATGAGCCGCAAACGCTGGCTGATTTGGCAACGACTTCGTCGTTTCTATCATGGTTTTCGCCATCCCGGTACCCCCTGGTGGGCGAGGGGACTGGTGATCCTTATCCTGCTCTATGGCATTAGTCCGGTGGATCTTATCCCTGACGTGGTGCCCTTGCTGGGTTGGTTCGATGACGTGACCCTGCTGCTGGTGTTGCTGTGGGGTTGGGAGCGTTGCCTTCCCCCCGCAGTGCGCAGCGATCTGGAACAGGCCTCCTAGTTCACCTTTTCAACACCACGCTCGACATCACTCTGTGCGCTCCCACCCTCGAAGGAAGCGGAAAAACGGTTTCATTTGAAGGTGGGCTCTGCAGGATGAAAAAGAGGCTGGCCGGTGATTGTCGCCCGAATGGCATTGGCGTAGACTCCACGCCGTTCACTTTATGGGTATGGAAAAAATGGATCTGATCCTCTTTGCAATCGACTTTATCCTGCACGTTGACGTGCATTTGAAAGAGCTGTTCGAGAACTATGGCGTCTGGGTTTATGCCATCCTGTTTCTGATCATCTTCTGTGAAACCGGGTTGGTAGTGACGCCGTTCCTGCCGGGTGACTCCCTGCTGTTTGCCGCCGGTGCGCTTACCGTGGGCAGCGTGCTGGACGTCCATACCCTGGCGGCCGTGCTGATCATCGCTGCCGTGCTGGGCAACGTGGTCAACTACACCATTGGGCACTTCTTCGGCGAGCAGCTGTTCCGCAACCCGGACTCCAAAATCTTCCGCCGGGATTATCTGGAGAAGACCCACGCCTTCTATGCGAAGCATGGTGGCAAGACCATCATCATCACCCGCTTCCTGCCCATCGTGCGTACCTTCGCGCCGTTCGTGGCAGGGATGGGGGCCATGACCTATCCGCGCTTCCTGGCGTTCAACCTGGTTGGCGGCCTGCTGTGGGTACTCTCCTTCGTTTATGCCGGTCACTTCTTTGGCAATCTGCCGGTGGTGCGTCACAACTTTACCCTGCTGATCTTCGGCATCATCGGTATCTCCCTGTTGCCCATGGTAATTGGCGCGGTCAAGGCCAAGATGGGTACTGCCAGGGCGTAACCAGAAATAGGGTCAGCCATAACGAGAAAGGGGGGAGCCATCATGGCTCCCCCCTTTTTATCTCCACGCGGCATGATGATCAGTTGCAGCAGCGCCCTTTCACCAGATTGCCGATGGCCACTACGGTGAAGACCAACAGGTAAGCGGCGAAGATGACGACCAGCCACTGGGGCATGGAGTAACCGAAGAACTGCCAGGTGATCTGGGCACAATCCCCTTCAGGCATAAAGAGCCAGGGGAGCCACTGATCGAGCGGAGCCCAGCTCGGGAAGTCGGCAAACGGGCTGCAGACGTTGAACGGGGAGGGGTTAACCTGATAGTCCACATGCTTGAGGGCCAGCTGGAAGCCACGGAAGGCACTGTAGCCCCACAGCAACATGGCACTCCAGCGAACATACCACTTATCCGGCGCCACCATGCCGAGCAGACCGGCGGCCAGCACACCCAGGGTCGCCAACCGTTCGTAAACACACATCACGCACGGGGAGAGGCCCAGCACATGCTGGAAGAAGAGGGCACACAACTCGAGGAACAGGGCTGATGCTGCCAACAAGCCCCAGGCCAGCCGATGGGCGGCGATACGGCGGAGAAACTCGATCATCTAATTGATCTCTCAGAAAAAACAGTGGCTGAATTAGAGCAGAGCGGGGCAGAAAAGAAAAGGGCCCTGAAAGGGCCCTCGGAAACCATATCAATGGATTAATGCAGCGCTGGCTGTACCGCTGGCAGCGTACTCTCCATCACCAGCCATCCGTGCTGATAGAACCACTCAGTGGCAGGGCCAAGCAGCAATTCGACAGAGAAAAAGCCGATCAGCCCCAGCACCAATGTATAGGGCAGCGCCATCCAGACCATGCGGCCATAGGAGAGACGCAGCAGCGGCGCCAATGCCGAAGTGAGCATAAACAGGAAGGCGGCCTGACCATTGGGGGTGGCGACCGACGGCAGGTTGGTACCTGTGTTGATGGCTACCGCCAGCAGATCGAACTGGGCGCGGTCGATGGCACCATTGAGCAGGGCAGTCTTGACTTCGTTGATGTAGACGGTCCCGACAAAGACGTTGTCACTGACCATGGAGAGTAGACCGTTGGCTACATAGAAAAGAGCTAATTGTTGCTCTTGTTCCGCCGAAAGAACCCACTGGATCACCGGCTTGAACAACTGCTGATCGATGATGACGGCGACCACGCTGAAAAACACAGCCAGCAGGGCGGTAAAGGGCAGCGCCTCTTCAAAGGCCTTGCCCAGAGCATGCTCTTCGGTAATACCGGTGAACGAGGTTGCCAGCACGATGACCGAGAGGCCAATCAATCCTACCGCTGCAAGATGCAGAGCCAGGCCGACGATCAACCAGATGGCGATCAGAGCCTGTACCATCAGCTTGGCCTTGTCCTGCTGGGTGCGTTTGGCATTCTCATGCAGGTTGTACTCCTCCATGATGGCGCGCACCGACTCCGGCAATTTGGCACCATAACCGAACCATCCCATCTTCTCGACCAGCACACAGGTAAGCAAACCGCAGATAAAGACGGGGAGCGAGACGGGGGCCATGCGAATGGCAAACTCGCCAAAGTGCCAGCCAGCCTGTTCGCCGATGATGAGGTTCTGTGGCTCGCCCACCAGGGTGCAGACACCACCCAGCGCGGTACCGATGGCGGCATGCATCATCAGGCTGCGCAAGAAGGCGCGGAACTGCTCGAGAGCCTGATAGTGGTCTTCCTTTACTTCCTGATCATGGGTGTGGTCATGTGCATGTCCAAATCCCTTGCCGGACGAGACCTTGTGATAGATGGCATAGAAACCGGTAGCAACGCTGATCACCACGGCAATGACCGTCAGTGCATCGAGAAAAGCTGACAGGAAGGCGGAGACCAGACAGAAGGAGAGGGAGAGCAGGATCTTGGAGCGTACGCCGATCAGCAGCTTGGTGAAGACATAGAGCAGCAACTGCTTCATGAAATAGATACCTGCCACCATAAACACCAGCAGCAGCAGCACCTCGATATTGGCGACCAGCTCATGCTTGACCTGATCGGCGGAGGTCATGCCGATCAACACGGCTTCGATCGCGAGCAGGCCACCCGGTTGCAGGGGGTAGCATTTGAGGGCCATGGCCAGGGTGAAGATAAATTCAACGACCAGTAACCAACCCGCAATGAAAGGATCAAGGTGGAAGGCGATCGGATTGATCACCAGAAATAGCAAGATGGCGTTTTTGTACCACTGTGGTGCATTGCCCAAGAAGTTCTTGGCTAATGCCTGCCCTAGGCTTATTGGCATGATAATGGGTCTCAACTTTGTTGTTAGGATCTGCTTCTATGCAGTCAAGGATGATCCGACCTGTGCCTCCGGATGTTGGCCTTTATCTGTCTGATTCCTCGTGATTTTAATCAAAAAGTGTGACGATTATAAATGATAGCCGATGGATCTCTGCCCATCTGTCTGTTTTATAACCACCTTGTCGGGGGTGGCTGGCTCCCTCGTGGCGATTAGATACATATTCCCAACACTATATTTGCCATATGTGAGCAGAGGACTGACCTTATGCTTGCCAGCCATCATCGCTTTGATATCATTCGTCAGCCTTTTTACGCATTACAACAGAGTCAATTCATGGTTATAAAAGCGCAGAGCCCAGCTGGGTTTGCCGAGGAATACATCATCGAGTCCATTTGGAACAATCGCTTTCCTCCCGGATCTATTCTGCCCGCCGAGCGTGAATTATCCGAGTTGATCGGGGTGACGCGGACGACCTTGCGCGAAGTGCTGCAGCGACTGGCCCGTGATGGCTGGTTGACCATACAGCATGGCAAGCCGACCAAGGTGAACAATTTCTGGGAAACCTCCGGCCTCAATATTCTGGAGACGTTGGCCCGTCTGGATCAGGACAAGGTACCTGATCTGATAGCTCAGCTGCTCTCCGCCCGTACCCATATCTGCACCATCTTTATCCGCGGGGCGATCCGTCACAATCCGGAGCAGGCCGCCGAGATCCTGCGTGGCGCCGATGGGGTCGAGAACAACGCCCAGGCTTATGCCGAGTTCGATTATCGCCTGCACCACCAGCTGGCGTTTGCTTCCGGCAATCCGATCTATGCTTTGATCCTGAACGGTTTCAAAGGGTTGTACAGCCGGGTCGGCAGCTACTACTTCTCCGACAAGCAGGCCCGCGAGACCGCAGATGCCTACTACAAGACCCTGCTCAATCTGGCGGAGACCAAGAACCACGAAGCCGTGTTCATGACGGTGCGTCAGTACGGTATCGAGTCCGGCAAGCTGTGGACCCGCCTGCGTCAGGACATGCCAAGCGATCTGTGCGACAACTGATCCCTTGCCTGTGCTGTCCAAGAAACGCGCCATCCGGCGCGTTTTTTTATTCTGCCGTGTTTGTGTCTATCCTTGATTGGCGGTGGTAATTGCTTGAACTGCATGGATATTTGGCCAAAAAGCTTGATCCAGCGCAAATGAACCCTGCATTTATCACTTTGGTGGCATAGGACCCAACCGCTGATTGAGGTCAAATGGAGGCATCAAGAGCGGGGCCAATATCCGCCAGAAGGAACACACCTTTCACCGGATGAAGGACACAACAATGAGTCTTCTTGAACACACCATCTGGACAGTACTGGGATACGGGGCCATGCCCTTTATCTTTCTGAGCGGATTCGTGGCGGTGGCAGTGACCTGTTGCATGCTGCTGAACGCGTTCGGGGTACAGTCCGCCGAGAAGTGAGTCGCTTCTCATGCCGCCAAATGCCAGTCTTCGGACTGGCATTTGTTTTTTGTGTCTTTTAAAGCACTTATCCCGGCAGGTAAGGGGAAATCTTTGGTCAGGATGGTCGAACCTGCCGCCGATTTTGATTACACTGGCGCCCGTATTTCCCACTCACCCTTCTCTTATCAGGTGTTCAAGGTTTTCTATGGCTCTCAAGGCAACCGTATTCAAGGCTCAGATCAGTTTGTCTGATATGGATCGCAATCTGTATCAGGACTTCTCCCTCACGCTGGCGCGCCACCCCTCCGAAACCGATGAGCGGATGATGATCCGGCTGGCGGCCTTTGCCTGGCACGCCGCCGAGCGACTGGAGTTCACCAAGGGATTGAGCGCCGATGACGAACCCGAGCTCTGGTGCAAGAACTACTCGGACGAAATAGAACTCTGGATCGAGCTGGGCCAACCCGATGAAAAACGGCTGAAAAAGGCCTGTAACCGTGCCCGTCAGGTGGTGCTCTACCTCTACGGCGGTCGTGGCACCAGCGTCTGGTGGAAGCAGAACCAGGGCAAGCTCAGCCAGCATGACAACCTCAGCATCATCGAACTCTCCGACAGCCAGACCCTGCCGCTGACCTCCATGGTCGAGCGTACCATGCAGCTCACCTGCACTATCTCCGATGGTCAGCTCTGGGTCAGTAACGGCGCACTGGAAGTGACGCTGGATCCGGTGGTGCTGATGGGCAAACCGGCCCGCGAACTGTAACGGACGCCGCCCATGTTCAGCGCCTTGCTCAATATCGTCATTCCGGTGTTCGGTGTGGTCGGGCTCGGCGCCCTCTATGGGCGATTGCGACCGGGGGCCGCGCTCGGTTACGTCAATCGGGCCAATATCGAGCTGTTTACCCCGGCGCTGGTCTTCTCCGCGCTGGTCAAGTATCCGCTGGTGCTGGCGGAGCATCTGCCGCTGATTGCGGCGGGGGCGCTGGTTATTCTGTTACCCGGTCTGCTGCTCGCGCTGCTCAAACTCAAAGGAATTGAGCGGGCAGCCCTGATCTTGCCCGCCATGTTCCGAAATACCGGCAATCTTGGTATCCCCTTGATGGTGCTGGCGTTTGGCGAGCAGCAACTGGGGGCCATCGTGATCCTCTTTGTGCTCTCCAATCTGCTGCACTTCTCGGTCGGCATGTTTATTCTCTCGGCCAATACCTCCCGCTGGCTGTGGCTGCGCAGCCCTGTGTTGTGGGCCGCGCTGGCCGGTTTGCTAGTGGCCAACCTGCACATTACGCTGCCGGAATATGTGGTGACCACGGCCTCGCTGCTCGGTCAGATCTCGGTGCCCCTGATGCTCTTTGCGCTGGGCATTCGCCTGATGGAGGGAGAGCTCGATCACCTTGGCCTCGCGCTCAAGTGCAACCTGCTCTATCTGCTGGCGGGGGGATTGTCGCTGCTGCTGGCGATCTGGCTGTTGCCGCTCAAGACGGAGTGGATCCCGCTGTTGATGTTGTCGGTTTCCTTGCCCCCTGCGGTGTTGAATTACATGCTCTGCGAGCAGTATCACTGTCAGCCGGACAAGGTGGCCAGTATCGTGCTCGGCGGCAATGCCCTCTCTGTGCTGGTGATCCCGCTGGCGGTCTTGTTGGCACTTCATCTGCCCGGCTAAGTCAGATTGCATCGCTGCGGCGGTGCGACTCACTGGTCTATTGCTTGATCGAACCGAGCCGCAGTCGTTCGTATCTCATCCATGCCATCTCTGTCCATCATTGCCTCCGTAATATATCTGTCGTCCCCGTATCCGACCCTGAGCCTAACGGCGACAGCTATAGTTGAAAAAGAGCTGACTGACACTGTTTAACCAATGCCAGTGAGGGAAACCGGATGGGCACAAGTGAGCAATCTGATCCTGTGGGGCAGGCAAAATCGCGCTATGACCCAGCATTGCCTACCGGTTATGACTGGCGCAGACACCGCCGTTTTATCCTCAGTGGCGGTGGTTACAAGGCAGAATGTCGCCGTCGCAACTGGTTTCTGGAGTTGCTCAACCCGGTGCCCTATGTGGTGGTGCGCGACATAGCCATCGGCGGCATCGGTATTCTGGGGGCCATACGGTTGAAAGAGGGGGATGAGCTGGTGATTGCCATTCCCTCTGGCGAGAAGCTGCGCGGTCTGGTCGTGAGATCCCAGCCAGACCCACTTTTTCCCAAACTCTATCGCACCGGTATTCGTCTGCATCGTTATCCGACGGCCGAGCTGTTTGCCCGCTGGCAAAGTTACATTCAGCCGCAAGATAAAGCGGATTTCGACCATGAGTGCCAAGTCTTGAAACAGGTATGCGGCGCGTGAGCCAAATGCCATTTCAGTGGCTGTTTTCCCCACCTTCAGCATGATCTGTCGATGGACTTTGCGGATCAGCAGGCTTGGTTGGCCCAAGTGATTTATCTTGCTGCATGTGTTTTCATCTTTATGTTTTTATTGAATTTTATCTGTGCCTCTGAAGTCGCGGAGGATACGGATCATTTTCCCTTTTCGTGATCCCCCCCGAAGTAGTTCCCCCTGATATCCCTTAGTATCTGGCCAGCATGACTCCCTTTAGGGGGAGGATAACAAGAACAAAAAGGAATGATGGATGAGATCCGTGAGCAACCAGTGTCTGTTGATGCAGATCCAGCCGACCATCTTGCGCTTTGCCAAGATGCTGGCGAGTGTGCTGCAGCTTGAGGTCGAGATTGTGGATGCCGATATGGTTCGGGTGGCTGGCACCGGGCCCTATGGCAAGTTCTTCGGACGTCAGCTGGAGGGCGACTCCCGCCTGCTGCGTTATGTGATTGATAACCAGCGGGAGAAGATCGTTACCCACACCAGCGATGATCCGGTGTGTGACGGTTGTACTTGCAAGGAGAGCTGCCGTGAGCGCGCCTTCCTCGGGGTGCCCATCATGGTGGACGAGCGCTGTATCGGGGTGATCAGTCTGGTGGCCTTCAGCGACGAGCAGCAGGCGCGCCTCAACAACAATCTGCAGGATGTGTGTGACTATGTGCGCCACATCTCCACTATCTTTGTGGCCAAGTTGCTCGATTCACGCGGGCTGTCGGACGGGGTCAACAAGGTGTTCCTCAATCTGATGACCAACATGGATCAGGGTTGCCTGCTGCTCGATGACAAGAGTCAACTGCTCTACGCCAACGAGGCGGCACTCCATCATCTGGGTTGCCAGCAGGAACAGCTGCAGGGGCGCGAAGTGGGGATCCGCCCGCTCACTTTCTCCCAACAGGGGCTGAGTGGTCATCTTCAGCACATCATCACCTTTGAAGGTCGTCAGGAGCTGATCATCGGCCAGCTACACCATGTGCAGGGCCAGCAACTCTTTCTGATGGCGTTTCACCAGTCCCATTCCGGTCAGGTGCAGGAGCCGGATCCGGATGTGCGGATCGATCAGCTGATCGGCGAGAGCAAGCCGATGCGCACCCTCAAACGACTGCTGCATCGCATCGCCCAGAGTCCCTCCAGCGTGCTGATTTGCGGCGAGAGCGGCACCGGTAAAGAGGTGGTGGCCCGCGCCGTCCATCGCCTGAGTCCGCGACAGGATAAGCCTTTCATCGCCATCAACTGTGCCGCCATTCCCGAACAACTGCTGGAGAGCGAGCTGTTTGGCTATGTGAAGGGCTCCTTTACCGGCGCTTCCAGCGGTGGCAAGCAGGGCCTGATTCAGGCGGCCCATCAGGGCACCCTGTTCCTTGACGAAATTGGCGACATGCCGCTTACCATGCAGGCCAAGCTGCTACGGGTGCTGGAGCTGCGGGAGGTGACCCCCATCGGAGCCAGCCGACCGGTGCCGGTGGATATTCGCATCATCGCCGCCACTCACCAGCATCTCGATCAATACATCGCCGAAGGGAAGTTTCGTGAAGATCTCTACTATCGCATCAACGTCATCCCCCTCAACCTGCCGCCGCTGCGGGAGCGGGAAGGGGACGTGGAGCTTCTGACCCACTACTTCCTCAACCTGCACACCAGCCGCATTGGCATCGTCTATCCCGGTTTGGCGCCCGAAGTGATGGCGTTGCTCAAGGGGTATCGCTGGCCGGGCAACGTGCGCGAGCTCAGCAACCTCATCGAATATCTGGTCAACGTCAGCCAGGCGGGCGAGGTAATTGACGCCAGCCTGCTGCCCCCCAACATCATCCGCAATCAGGAGCCCCATCGCGTGGCGGCCCAGTCGATCCCGGTGACCAATCTGGATGCGGCGTTCAATGTGCCTGCCACTGCTCCGCTCGCCGCCACGCCGGAGAAACTGCCTGAACCCGTCCCTGGTGAGAGCGGCCTTGAGAGCATGGAGAAACAGATGATAGAAGAGACCCTACAGCGGCTCGGCAACAAGAAACTGGCCGCACAGGCGCTGGGGATTGGGATTGCTACCCTCTATCGCAAGATAAAGAAGTACGAGATTGCCGTGCAGAGCTGAGGCGCTGGCGGCATCTATCCGGCCCGTGTCGTTTATCGGATGGCACGGGTTTTTTATGGGAACAAGGTTCTGCGCCATTGCCCAGTCGGTGATGAACAGATTGGCGGGGCAGGGGAGTGGCTGCATGGCAGAATGCAAAAAGCCCGCTCGATGAGCGGGCTTTTTTAATCTGGTGCGTCCTAGTGGATTCGAACCACCGACCCCCACCATGTCAAGGTGATGCTCTAACCAGCTGAGCTAAGGACGCAGGGTGCGCAATGCGACTTTTATTTCTTTATGCAGAAGTGGTGGGTTTAATTGGATTCGAACCAACGACCCCTACCATGTCAAGGTAGTGCTCTAACCAACTGAGCTATAAACCCACATCTGCATTTCTTTCAAACTGAATGGTGCGTCCTAGTGGATTCGAACCACCGACCCCCACCATGTCAAGGTGATGCTCTAACCAGCTGAGCTAAGGACGCATAATCAGTGTTCTGTAATGGTGCGTCCTAGTGGATTCGAACCACCGACCCCCACCATGTCAAGGTGGTGCTCTAACCAGCTGAGCTAAGGACGCATCACAGAAAAGTGGTGGGTTTAATTGGATTCGAACCAACGACCCCTACCATGTCAAGGTAGTGCTCTAACCAACTGAGCTATAAACCCACTTTCTCTTACTTCACTACGCCAGCGCTGCTGACGTGGTCGGCATACTACCCATGCCCCCCAAGGCTGTCAACAGGCCATATGCACAAAGGAGACTGTTTGCCCAGTTCTTGCGCAGCCTGTTGATTTTGCAGGCGAGTTGTCGCTCGCCAAGCCCTGTTACTGAGATCGCGACAGGGTAGTGCAGGCTTCCGGAGTGGCAAAACGGCCATAGATGTAGCGCAATCTCGCCCCCAGCATCAGGGCCGCGCTGGTGAGACCGACGATAAAGCCGATCCAGAAGCCCTGCGGCCCCATCCTCGGCACCAGCCAGTCGGTCAGACCCAGGATCATGCCGGTGGGCAGCCCCAGTCCCCAGTAGGCGACGATGGTGACGTAGAAGATCGCCTGGGTATCCTTGTAACCGCGTAGTGCGGCGGCCGCGACCACCTGCACCGAGTCGGAGATTTGATAGATGGCGGCGAAGAACAGCAAAATGGCCGCCAGGACGATCACCTGCTGATCATCGGTATAGATGGAGGCGATCTGCTCGCGCAGCAGTACCGTCATGGCGGCAGTGGCAGCAGCGATGGCCATCCCCAGCATCAAGCCGGTGCGAGCCGCCACCCGGGCGTGATGGGGTTGCCCTTCGCCGATGCTGTGACCGACCCGGATGGTGACACCCACCCCGATGGAGAGGGGCAGCATAAAGACCAGGCTGGAGAAGTTGAGCGCAATCTGGTGGCTCGCCACCGTTTCGGCGCCGAAGGGGGCCAGCATCAGGGCCACCACGGTAAACAGGGTCACCTCGCAGAAGATCGCCATGGCGATGGGGAACCCTAAGCGGAACAAGCGCCAGATCCGGCTGCCGTTGGGGCGAGCCAGCTGGGAGAAGAGCCGGATCTCGGTGAAGTGACGGGAGAGCTTCACATAGAGGATCATCGCCAGCAGCATGGCCCACAGCACGATGGCCGTGGCCACGCCACAGCCCACCCCGCCCAGTTTCGGCATGCCGAAGTGGCCGTGAATGAAGATGTAGTTGGCGGGAATATTGACCGCCAGCCCGACAAAGCCGATCACCATGGTAGGCATGGTGTGGGAGAGCCCCTCACTGAAGTTGCGCAGCACCTGGAACATCACGAAGGCGGGCAGGCCCCACAGGATGGCGTGCAGATAACCAGTGGTCTTGGCCGCCATCACCGGCTCCACATCCATGAACTGCAACGCCAGCGGGCTGTAATAAAGCGCAATCATCGCCAGCGGGGTGACGATCAGTGCCAGCCAGAAGCCCTGATGAACTGCCGGACGGATTGCCTCCCGTTTACGGGCGCCATTGAGCTGGGAGACGATGGGGGTGAGCGCCATGATGATCCCCTGCACCAGCAGGATCACCGGTAGCCAGAAGCTGGACGCCACCGACACGGCGGCCAGATCGACCGCACTCACCTGTCCCGCCATCACGGTATCGACGAAGTTCATGGCGACCTGGGCCACCTGGGCGACCAGAATGGGGCTGGCTAGACGGACGAGCTGCTTCGCCTCGGACCAATAACGTTGCAATGACACCTCCGAGTGGATCAGATAAGAGTAAAAAAGAGCGGAAATCGGGAAGAGCCTTTGCACTTTCGGACGAAAGTGCAAAGGGTGGGGGAGGCATTCTAGCCTGAAATTCAGCCAGGACGAAATAGTTGCCGCCCCGGGGGGGCAGGATCAGGCGTCTTCGTGATCGCTGATCAGCAGGTTGGCAGCGGCATAGGCTGCCTGTTCGCGCAGCTCGGCGGGCACCCGCTCATCGGCGGCGACCGCGTTGAGGGCGCGGATAGTGGCGGCGATGGCCTTCGGCACATAGCCCTGCTCACCGGATCCAATCTGGTTATAGGCGATACGGATCGCTTCACAGCACTCATAAACCATCATGATTTGCTTCCTTGAAAGTAAAAAGGCGAGCAAATATAGCGGTTTTGCTCCCATTTTGTCAGTCTCGCGGTTGTAATTTGCGGCAAGCCCGTTAGTTTGGTTGCCCCCTTTTCCTGTTTCGGCCTCTTTGATGCTGTTCTCTTCGCGCAACTCACTGGCGATCTTTCTGACGCTGTTTGCACTTCTCGCCCTGACGCTTAAGGATGGCGCGGACAAATATCTGGTACTCCATGGCTACTCCGTGATGGAGATGGTCTGGTTTCGCTTCTTTGTTCCTTTCCTCGGTCTGCTGCTGTTGTTGCCAAGGCGCACCATGTCGGCGCTGCTGGCGGTGGATCGCTGGCTATTGTTGCGCTCGCTGCTGTTTCTGGTCTGTGCGCTGGTCTCGGTGATTGCGCTGGCCCATGTACCGCTCAACGTCTACACCATCATTTGCCAGCTTGGTTCGCTGGCCTTCGTGGTGGCGGGTGTGATCTTTTTCAGGGAGCGTCTGACCCGGACCAAGGTGGCGGCCGTGCTGTTGGGGTTGTTTGGCGTGCTGGTGGTGACCCATCCCGACGGGGGCGACGCGAACCTCTACTATCTGCTGCCACTGGTCATTGTACTGGCCAACACCGGCTACAACCTCATCACCAAGCTGGTGGATCCACGTTTGACCACCCTCGATATCCTAATCGTCACCTGCTTCATGCTGGGGATGGTGGCAATGGTCGCACTCTGCTGGCAGCCTGCACTGTGGCGCAACCCTGGGCTTGCCGACTGGCCCTATCTGCTGGCGCTACCGGTGGTGACCCTGCTCTCCCAATATTGCCTTATCAAGGCGATGCAGTATGCGCAGGCCTCTACTCTGGCGCCCTTCTTCTATTTCCAGATCTTTTTTTCTACCCTCTGCGGCTATCTGATGTTTGGTGAAATGCCGACCCTCAGTAGTATGGCGGGGTGTCTACTCATCGTGCTGGCTGGCATAGTGGTCATCCATTCCCAGCGCCGGGCTCGTGTGCTGGCGCGGTCTGAGGCGGCGGAGCAGGTGTGACAGTTTGTACGAAACGAATTGTGTAAAAAACGGATTATGTAAAAGAAGCGGCCACAGGCCGCGATAAAAAACAGAGCGTGTTACCAGAAACAAAGAGGTGATGATGTTTACCGGAATTGTGCAAGGTGTGGCCGAACTGGTCGCCATCGAAGAGAGTGCTTCATTTCGTACCCACGTGATCCGCATGCCAAGCTCGGCGTGGGGGGAAGGGCTGGCCCTCGGCGCCTCGGTCGCTCACAACGGCTGCTGCCTGACCGTTACCCGGGTAGAGGGTGAGCTGGTCAGCTTCGATCTGATGCAGGAGACCCTGCGTCTCACCAACCTCGGCCTGTTGCAGGTGGGGGACAAGGTCAATGTGGAGCGGGCTGCCCGCTTTGGTGACGAGATCGGCGGTCATGCCATGTCTGGCCATATCATCGGCATGGCAGAGGTTACCTCGGTGATCGACACACCCAACAACCGTCAGGTGTGGTATCGCCTTGCTCCCGAGCTGATGAAATATGTGCTGACCAAGGGATACATCGGCATCGACGGCATCAGTCTGACCATAGGTGAGGTGCGCGAGCGGGAGTTTTGCGTCCACCTGATCCCCGAGACCCTGGCCCGCACCAACCTGGGTTGGGTCAAGGCTGGCTGGCAGACCAATATCGAGATCGATCCCCAGACTCAGGCCATCGTCGATACGGTGGAGCGGGTACTGGCGGCACGCGGGGGTAACTGAAAGGAAACGGCTCGGTGTCAATCGCCTCATAAGCAAGGGCCTGCAGTGTGCAGGCCCTTGTTATTTACATGGTGAAAATATCCACTCAACTTTCTATGGCTCGCAGGCACAACATCTGCTCAGCTCTTTGCGACTTGCAGGCAAAACAGCTGCTCGGCCTTTTGTGACTCGCAATCAAAACAGTTGCTCGTCGTCGGCATCCACAAAGAGTTGCAGGCAGTCGCGGGCTTCGTCGCGGTGAAGCCGCAGGTGGATCGGATTGCAACAGGCCATGCAATCTTCGTAAAACTCCTGATCACCCTGGCTGGCATCCAGCTCGACCCGGGTATGGTGGCCACAGTGAGGGCAGACGATGCGCTTGCTGGTGTACTCGATCATGATAACCTCCTCGGGCCCTGGGGCCGCCTATCTACCCTGATTCTAGTCGGGCTGCAGGGGGTTAACCGCGAGCAAACGCACGTTTATGACAGAGATCAAGCCTGATGGATGGCAAGGTGCAACCGGCTGGACTGGTCGTGTGCGAGAGGAACAACCTGGTTGTGAATGACAGGTAAAAAGAGGGGGGGGGCCAACGGTTTTGTCTGGTAATAACAGGGGGCTGGAGCCCCCTGCGGATATGAGAACGCGAGCGCAGCAAGGCGCCGATAGGCGCTACTTGACCCAGCTGGCCAGGGTGTCAGCATTGAGCTCGGCCAGCGAGCCGAGCTGGTAGTTGGCGATGGCCAAACGTGGATCACCCACTAAAGCGGGATCCGGCACGATCAGCGCAGTCATGGAGGCCGCCTTGGCCGCCAGCAGGCCGGTAAAGCTATCTTCGATGGCCAGACAATGAACCGGCTCTACCCCCAGCTTTTCGGCGGCGTGGATGTAGACATCCGGGTGCGGTTTGCCGAAACGCTCTACTTCAGCGGAGTGAACCGCGATAAAGCGATCGCGAATGCCAAGTTTGCCGAGCACCGCTTCTACCATCGCAAAGGGGGAGGAGGTGGCCAGACCCACTTTCAGCCCGCGGGCTTCGATAAGGTCGAGCGCCTCCAGCACACCGGCTTTGGCCTGACCTTCGGAGAGGATCAGTGCGTTGACCCGATCCAGAATGCGCTGTACCACCTCTTCCTGAGTTGGGCCGCTCCACGGGCGCAGGCGATACCAGTGGGCAACCAGCTGATCTATGCGCACGCCGATGGTCGACTCACAATCTTCGACGGTATGGGGGTGACCCAGTTCGGAGAAAACGGCGATTTGGGCCCGTTGCCAAAAGGGTTCCGAGTCGATCAGAACACCATCCATATCGAAGATCACGGCAGCTAACATCTTGTACTCCTGACAAATTTGAAGAGGGGATTATAAGCCTGACGAGGAAATGCAAAAGGGGCATTGCCATGCCCCTTGCGCCCGATCACATCGGCAAACGTTTGTTTTGCTGTGGCAAAAAAGCCCTTAGAACAGCACATCGACCTTGGCGGCCACGGCTTTGGCTTTCTCTACCGCATCCTGGCAATCCGCTGCGCGTGCCAGCGCCACGCCAAGACGGCGGCGACCGGCGCTCTCCGGTTTGCCAAACAGCCGCAGCTGGGCGCCCGGCACCAGCGCCAATGCCTCACCAATTCCCTGATAGCGGATATCCTGGCTGTGCCCTTCGCGCAGTACCACGGCAGAGGCACTCGGCCCGTACTGGGTGATGGTGCCGACCGGCAGCCCCAGAATGGCGCGTACGTGCAGGGCGAACTCGGAGAGATCCTGAGAGATCAGGGTCACCATGCCGGTATCGTGGGGACGCGGCGAGACTTCGCTAAACCACACGTCATCCCCCTTGATGAAGAGTTCGACCCCGAACAGGCCGTAACCACCGAGCGCCTCGACCACCTTGGCCGCTACCTCTTTGGATCGGGCCAGCGCCAGTTCACTCATCATCTGCGGCTGCCAGGATTCGCGGTAGTCGCCATCTTCCTGCCGGTGGCCGATCGGCTCGCAGAAGTGAATGCCATCGACGGCGCGTACCGTGAGCAGGGTGATTTCGTACTCGAAGGGAACGAAGCCCTCGACGATCACCTTGCCACGGCCGGCGCGGCCACCCTCCTGGGCGTAGGTCCAGCTCTCATCCAGCTTGGCGAGATCGCGCAGTACGCTCTGCCCCTTGCCGGACGAGCTCATCACAGGTTTCACCACGCAGGGCAGGCCGATAGCCTCGACTGCGGCGACAAACTCCTCTTTGCTTTGGGCAAAACGGTAGGGTGAGGTGGGCAGACTCAGGGTCTCGGCGGCGAGACGGCGGATCCCTTCCCGGTTCATGGTGAGCTGGGTAGCGCGGGCGTTGGGCACTACCTTGACCCCCTCCTGCTCAAGGGCTGCCAGCGTATCGGTGGCGATGGCCTCGATCTCGGGGATGATGAGGTCGGGTTTAACCTCGGCGACCAGCTCGCGCAGGGCGTTGCCATCGAGCATATCCAGCACGTGGGCTTTGTGCGCCACCTGCATGGCGGGGGCATTGGGGTAGCGGTCGGCGGCGATCACTTCGATCCCAAACCGTTGCAACTCGATGGCGACCTCCTTGCCAAGTTCGCCGGAGCCCAGCAGCAGGGCACGGGTGGCGCCGGGGCGGGTTGCGGTTCCAAACATACGATCTCTCCTGATGTCGATGGTCATTGTTGATGATCGCTATCGCACGAATAGCGGACAAAAAAAGAGGCACGCATGGCGTACCTCAGGAAACGGGTTTGTGAGCGCGCTGCTCCAGATGGGTCAGCAAGGTAATGGCGCCAATGATGATGGCGGCGCCAAGCCACAGACGGCCGGGGGGGGCCCAGCCAAATACCAGCCAGCCCGCCAGCACGTTCATCGGTAGCTTGGCAAAATCGAAAGGTTGTACGAAGGAGGCCTCCGCCACGCTGTAAGCGCGCGCGATGGACATCTGGGCCAGCGCCGTCAGCACGCCGGAAGCGGCTACCAGCAGCCACTGGCTCTCGCTCGGCCACTGCCACTCCGGCAGGGCCAGCATGACGTTGAACGGGGTACTGAAGATAAGCAGATACACCACTATGGTGTGGGATGATTCGTTGGCCGCCTGATAGCGCACCATCAGGGAGTAACCTGCCCAGAACAGCGCCGCCGCCACCGGCAGCAGGGAGGCCCAGTTGAACTCGTCAGTCCAGGGGGCGAGGATCAGCATGGCGCCGGCAAAGCCCGCCAGGGTGGCCAGAATGCGGGCACGGCTCACCTGCTCCTTGAGCAGCAGCGCGGAACCCAGGGTGGCAAACAGCGGCGAGGTCATCAGCAGGGCGATCCCCTGCCAGATGGGGACGGGGTACGCCAGCGCCCAGAGCCAGAGCTGGATGCCGATCACTGCCAGCAATACCCGCAACAGGTGTAACCGGAACTGATTGGTCATCAGGGATTGGCGCAAGCCATGGCGAACCAGCCAGGGCAGCAGGCAGATCAGGGCGATCAGGTATTGATGAAAAGCGACCTGGGTCGATGGGAGGCCGAGTTTGAAGCTAACATACTGGCTCAGGCTGTTGACGGCGGCGAAGCAGAGTCCTGCCACCATCATCCAGACTGCACCGGCCAAAGGAGAGTGCCTGCGCGAGGGTATCATGGGATCCGGGTCGCTGGAAAAAAGTGCGGCGGATCATAACGGCAATCGTTTGTTCTGCCAAGGGTTGAAGCGCGGCCGCAGGGTTGGCTGGCGAGGAAGTGGCCTTGCATCAAAAAATTTGAACAAGTTGAGCATCTATTTTCGCTATCAGCAAATAAGCACAATGTTTAGAGTGACCTCCATCGACAGCAAGGCTGTTCAACCGACAACCAAATGGAGTTTCACCATGGCCAATATCCTCGTACTCAAATCCAGCATCCTGGGTCAATATTCCCAATCCAACGCCCTGATCGACGGCTTCCTGGTTGACCATCAGGATGATGTCGTCACCGTGCGTGATCTGGCAGCACTCAACCTGCCGGTGCTGGATGGCGAGCTGGCCTCCGGCCTGCGCGGTGGTGATAACCTGAGCGAGCGTCAGTTGGCGGTGATCGCCCAGTCCGACGAGCTGATCGCCGAACTCAAAGCGAGCGACTTGGTGGTGATTGCGGCCCCCATGTACAACTTCAACATCCCGACCCAGCTGAAAAACTGGATCGATCTGGTGGCTCGCGCTGGCGTCACCTTCCGCTATACCGAGACCGGTCCGGTCGGTATGGTTGAAAATACCCGTGCGCTGGTGATCAGCCCTCGTGGCGGCATGCACGTTGGCAGTGCCACCGATCTGGTCACTCCCTACATGCGTACCGTGCTCGGTTTCATCGGTATCAAAGAGGTGGATTTCATCTACGCCGAGGGGATGGGGATGGGCCCGGATGCCCAGAGCAAGGGGATGGAAGCGGCCAAAGCGCAGCTTGAGGCTCTGGCTATCTAAGGGTTCTCTCTATAAGGGCTCTTTATCCCGTCAGGGGTTATCTCTTCAAGGGGTTGCCCGCCAGATACCACAACGCAGCCATCAGGCTGCGTTTGTTTTTTGGCTTGGTGTGATTGCGACAGACGTTATTGCGACAAGACCATAATGTTACAGTGAGTATCGCGGCAAGTGGTCGGTATAGACGTTCTGGCGGAGTCACTACTCCATCATAAAGCGGCGACAACCACGCACCAGCAGCAATGCCACCGTGACCAGCAGGCCAAGCAAGAGGGTGGTCAGCCACTGTTCGGTACTTTGCGGCATGTGGGGCGTGAAGAGGCTGATCATCAACAGGGTACAGAGCGTGATCAACAGGCTCTGTCGGGTCATCAATATCATGGGGTCATCCTTGGTTTGCTCACCTGAAACGATGTTAATGCCCTCTTGTGACAGGGTGATGTATCCGTGCATCACCCTGTTGGGGCTCTTCAGACCATATCAGGTTTTTACCGCAGAGCCAGCGCCATCACTGGCGCTGTGATCCCGATCCCGCTAGCTCTCTTTATCTGAACTGTTTCTGCGCTGGCTGGTAGTGAAAATCGCCGCTGGCGAGCCGCGCTTCCAGTGCTGCCTGATCGATCTCCTGCGCCTTGCAGAGATCATCCAGATCGTCATAGCGATCACGCAACTGCATATTGACGACGCTCAGCAGCATGTTGATGTCCATGGTGGCGAACTTTTTCAAATCCATGATTATTTCTCCCGATCCAGTGATTGCAACTGCTCGATGGCGGCGCTGACGCTGTGCAGATGCTGGCGGATCGCCTCGCGGGATTCGCTAGGCAAATAGTCTGTCAGGGTATGTTGCCAGCTGCCCGCTTCACTCTTGAGCTGCAGGAAGAGGGCGAGCCCGGCATTGGTGAGGGAGACCAGGCTGATGCGTTTATCCTGCTCGCTGCTCTCGGTAAAGATGATCCCTTTTTCGACCAGACGGCGGATCTCGCGGGAGATGCGCACCTTGTCCATGCCGCTCGCCTCGACCAGCTCTTTCTGGCTGATGGGGTAGTTGGGGCCGAGCACCATCATCAGGCGCCATTGCGGCACGGTCAGCTGGTAACGCTGTTCATAAAACTGTTCGAAGGTATCCCGTAGCATCTCGGCGGCATGTACCAACTGATAGGGCGGGTAGTGAGCGAGTAACGCTATGATTTTTGACATATTACACCCTGCTGTGACGGCTGCATCAGATGCAGTTTCTTTTGATACTTTGACATTGATGATACGAAACTCAAGCTGATTTGTCTGACCCGGTTGCGATGAAATGTGCGGTGGCGCACGCCCTCAAGGAAAAACCGGGTCTGACCGACGGGATTTTAAGCCAACGCTGTTCAGCCTTTACGCAACCAGATGAGGGCGTTCTGCTTGAGCCAGGCCTCGCGTGTGTGGATAGCGTAGAGCGCGGCCTCGTCGCGGCTGCCCGCTTGCCAGCTTTGTGGCTCCTGTTTGGGCAGCTTGCGCTGACCCAGCAGGCAGGCCGGAATGTGCGGGTTGGCCTCGATGGCGACCAGCAGATGGGGCTTGGCTGCCTCGGCACCCTCGGTAGCAAAGACCATCAGCGCCTTGTTGTAGAGCAACCAGCTGGAGGCTTCGTCGAAGCGCACCAGCAGGGCGGCCAGCGCCTGCCAATCCCCTTGCAGTGCATAGAGAGTGGAGAGGTTGTAGCGGCAACCCAGCTCATCGGCCATGCAGATTGTCAGCAGCGCCAGATACTCCGCTTTGGCCTCGCCCAGCTTGCCAAGGCGTAGCAGGCAGTCGGCGCGGCCGGCTCTGGCGGCCAGCAGAGGACGCAGCTCGGGGGCACTCCAGCCGTGGCCGGCGATTTGCTGCCAGAAGGCGTCGTTAAACAGCGGAGTGGCATCGGCGATGATCTTCTCGAACCAGCCGAGGCGGGCCTGATGATCGCGGCAGCTGTCGGCCAGCTCGAACCAGGTCTGCCACTGTTGGGCCTGCTCGCCATTGAGGGCCACATCAGCGCTGGGGGCGGCCTGATACTGGTCGAGGTTGAGCAACTGGTTGAGGGCGGTTTTCATATTCTGGCGCTGTCGTTTGCAGAAC
This sequence comes from Aeromonas sp. R10-2, assembly GCF_040908445.1. Taxonomy (NCBI): domain Bacteria; kingdom Pseudomonadati; phylum Pseudomonadota; class Gammaproteobacteria; order Aeromonadales; family Aeromonadaceae; genus Aeromonas; species Aeromonas sp. R10-2. The sequence goes on from NZ_JBFODS010000006.1 coordinate 58,096, forward strand.
TCGACAAAGGGGAGTTCGCTGGCGGCTGCGCTATAGAGCATCTGGGCCATCTGCTTGTCGCGAAACAGGCTCAGCTCGGCGGCCAGACTGAAGCGGTACTGGGTGGTCGGGTCGTTCAAATCCTTCGGCTTGGGCCAGGTGGCAAAACCCATGCTGAAGCCATAACACCATTGACCGAGGGGGTGGCTCTGTTCGAACACCTGCTCGGGGTTATCGCTGGGCAGGCGGCATTGGCTCGGCAGGGCCAGCTGGGCGTCGTCGGCTTGGGATTCCAGCTCGGCGATCAGGTGGTTGAGGGCTTCTGCGCTTTTTTCATCCAACTCGGCATCCTGTTCCAGCAGACCAGCCAGCGGGCGTTGCCAGTCAGGGCTTTCCGGCCCCACCAGACGAGCACAGAGAAAACCGTGCAGGGCCGGGTAGGTCATGTCCTGATCGCTGTGGCTCTGGATCCATTGATTAAGATGGCGGGTACGAGTGGATGGGTTCATCGACAGTTCCTCTGGATTTGAACAGCCGCGAAGTCTACCTAAAAGTGGGGTTATTTGCAGCAAATGGCCGCCTGTTTGGCGATTTAATCACCATTGGCGGATAAGATAGGGGCGAAAGGGCGGCTCGTGGTGGCTTGGGGACTAGGCCGGATCACCGCTCTTGAGGTAACATGCGCGCCCATAGGGGCCATGATCAATTGGTCCATCCGGGTAATGAAAAAAGAGAGCACCATGATACAGATTGGCAAGATGAACACCCTCACCGTTGTTGAACTCGAAGATCGCGGCGCCTGGCTTGCGGCCGATGAGTACGGTGAACTGCTGCTGCCCAAGCGTCAACTGCCGGAAGGGGTGAAAGAGGAGGATAGCGTGCAGGTCTTCCTCTATCTGGATGCCGATTGCGAGCCGGTGATCACCACCGACAAGCCATTTGCCATGGTGGACGAATTTGCCGGTCTGAAAGTGGTCAATGCCAACAAGATTGGTGCTTTCCTCGACTGGGGCATGAAAAAGGATCTGTTTGTGCCGAGCCGCGAGCAGAACAAGCCGATGCAGGTGGGCCACGTTTATCTGGTGCGTCTGCAACTGGATAACGAAGGGCGCATGGTCGGCACCAGCCGCATCGAGCGTTTCCTGACCCCGGCCGGCAGCAACTTCAAGGTCGGTGACGAAGTGACCGCGCTGCCGGGAGAGCACTCGCCCCTTGGCATCAAGGTGATCGTCAACGGTCAGTATCCCGGCATGCTGTTCAAGAACGAGGTGTTTGGCCGGGTGATGACCGGTCGGCCGCAAACCGCCTGGGTCAAGCAGGTGCGCGAAGATGGCAAGCTCGATCTGACCCTGCAAAAGCCGGGTCTGGCGCGGGTTGATGACGCCGGTGAACGCATTCTGAGCCGGATGAAAAAGCAGGGCGGCAGTCTGGCGGTGGGTGACAAGAGCGAACCCGAGCTCATCTACAAGCTGTTCAGCATGAGCAAGGGCACCTTCAAGAAGGCGATCGGCGGCCTCTACAAGCAGGGCAAGATCGTCATCGAAGATAACGCCATTACCCTGACCGACGCCGGTGCCGCGCAGGTACAAGCAGGCGAGCAGGCGCAGGATAGCGAATAAGATGCCGAGTCCCTGTGTTGGTCTCTGCAAGGCGAAAGACGGGCTTTGCCTTGGTTGTGGCCGCACCCTGACCGAGATCGGCCACTGGTCGGCGATGGATAGCAAGGCCCAGCTGGCGGTGATGGCCGAGCTGGATGGCTCGAAAAGCACCCACCGCTGCCCGGGTTGTGGTGAACCGGCCTATTGCGCCGTCTCTGCCGGTCAGACCATTGCGCAGTGCTGGTGCAGTCAGTTGCCGGTACTGCCGATGCAGGAGGCCAGCGCTTGCTGGTGCCGCCGCTGTCTGGCCAAGGCCATCGCAGCGCAGGATTAGCAGAGAACAGCAATAAGAGTGCACAGAAACAAGAAAGGCGCCGATGGCGCCTTTTTTATGCCTGCTGCTGGCGATGCCAGCGCACATGCACTTGATCTTCGGTCAACAGACGGGGCAGCAGGAAGGTGGCGAAGATCACCTCAAACTCATCCTGATGATCCAGCAAACCGACCCACACTTCGACCCAGCGCTCCATATCGACCGGCTCACCCAGCTCGGTCGACCAGTCGGCATTGGGCAGGGTTGCCTCCACGGCGCCACGCTGCTCAAACTCCAGGGTGATGTCGACTATTTGTTCGGGGGCCAGCATATCGGCGGCCTGCTCAAGAAACTGATCATAGGCCCATTCGACCAGCTGATCCGGGGTACGCTGTTCCATGAAATCACTCCAGATACATCGAGGTTCGCTACTGTAACAATTATTGACTGTGGCGGCCAGACCAGTACGCCGGGCGTGGCTGGCCTGTCCAAGTTGCCGTTGGGGGAGTATGGTTAAGGCGCGGATCAGCTGGCAGGGAGTAAGGGAATGAAGCAGCGGGGACGGCGGCAACAGATCAAGCGACGGCGCGAGGCCTGGTGGTGGCACTATCTGCCGCTTCACCGCGAGACGGTGGGCGGTCATCTGGGCCCACCGGAGAAACCCGATGAGCCCTGAGGATCAGTCGGCCTGATGCACCCGATTGAGGGTGATCTGGCCCAGTTGCCCCATTTGGCGGCGGATCCAGACCGAGCGCTTCTGCACATAGGGTGAAGGGGGCTTGACCCGATAGCGCCACGGATTGGGCAGGGCGGCGGCCAGCAGGGATGACTCGTAGCGGGTCAAGCGGCTGGCCGGTTTGCCAAAATAGGTGCGGGCGGCGGCTTCGGCGCCATAGATGCCGGGGCCGAACTCCACGATATTGAGATAGACCTCGAGAATGCGGGCCTTGTCCCAACCCAGCTCCATCAGCAGGGTAAACCAGGCCTCCAGCCCCTTGCGCAGGAAGCTGCGATCACTCCACATAAAGAGGTTCTTGGCGGTCTGCTGGCTGAGGGTGCTGGCACCGCGCACCCGTTCACTGTGCTGGTTGTGCTTGAGTGCGGCGTTGATGGCATCCATGTCAAAGCCGTTGTGATCGGCAAAGCGCTGATCCTCGGCGGCGATCACCGCCAGTTGCAGCTCCTTGGAGATGGACTCCAGATCTACCCATTGATGGCGTACCTGGGTGATCTTGGCGGGCGGAAAGAGGGCCCGCTCGATACGCCAGCTCCACATCGGCGGATCAATAAAACGCAGCAAGGCGACCGAGCCGACCGAGCAGAGCAGCCCGGCCAGCGTGATCTTGCCTGCCCACCTCAACACCCGGCGCCCAAACGATGCAGATGGGCGCACGGGGGCCACGGCGTCAGGGTTAGACTCCCACTGATAGTGGCTGGGATCATCGGGATCCGGAATTATTGGGGCAGCCATTCGATGTGGCAGAACTTCTCGTCAACACGGCGGGAGAGCAGCATGCGGGCAAACAGGTGCTCATACTCTTGTTCTTCATTGCCAAGGCCGACCCAGATCTCGGCATAGTCGGTGTCGCTCACCGCAAAACCCACGTCCGCTTCCCAGTCATCGGCCGGATCGGTTTCGGCCAGCAGGCCGCGATCGTTGAACTCCTGATTGAAGCGGGCGATCTCCTGCTCCGGCAGGTTGTCAGAGGCCAGCTCCATAAAGAGTTCGAGGGCGGTATCGAGCAGTTCCTCGACGCTGTGCATTTCGTCATTCATAGACATAAGCGGTCTGTTCCAGAAAAGAGAAAAAGGTGCCATCGCAGATCACAGCCTGCGGGGCGGCGCTATTCTAGCGGTCGGCAGACCCCTTGGCGAGATGAGGCGAGCCGCTGTGGCCTGTTTTTGTGCCAATAAAAAACCGGATCCAGTGACAGGATCCGGTCTTCATTGGGGGAAGGGGTCACGCATAGGGCGTCAGCTCATCCCTTCTTGTCATCGGCGAAGGTGATGTTGAGCTCCAGTACCGACAGCTCATCACTCTTCTGATCCAGTTGGACGGTTATCTTCTCCGGATCAATGTTGACGTATTTGCGGATCACATCGAGGATGTCCTGCTTGAGCTGGGGCAGGTAATCCGGCCCCCCTCTGGATGAACGCTCGTGAGCAACAATGATCTGCAACCGCTCTTTGGCCAGTTGTGCGGTGTTCTGTTTCTTGTTGGAACGAAAATAATCCAATAATGACATGTTTAACTCCCGAACAGTCGGCTAAAGAAGCCCTTCTTCTCTTCTTCCAGAAAACGAAATTCCTTGGCATCGCCCAGCAGGCGGGACACCGCATCTTCGTAGGCCTGACCGGCATCGGACTCCTTGTCCAGAATGACCGGTTCGCCGGAGTTGGAGGCGCGCAGCACCGCCTGGGACTCCGGGATCACCCCGAGCAGCGGGATGGCCAGGATCTCCTGCACATCCTGCACGCTCAGCATGTCGCCGCGGTTGACGCGGGTCGGGCAGTAGCGGGTCAGCAGCAGGTGCTCCTTGATGGGGTCTTCGCCACGCTCGGCGCGACGGGACTTGGAGGCCAGGATGCCAAGGATGCGGTCGGAGTCACGCACGGAAGAGACTTCCGGGTTGGTGGTGACGATCGCTTCATCGGCAAAATAGAGCGCCATCAGCGCACCCGCCTCGATCCCCGCCGGGGAGTCGCAGACGATGTAATCGAACTTCATCTCCGCCAGTTGATCCAGGATCTTCTCGACCCCCTCACGGGTGAGGGCATCTTTGTCCCGGGTCTGGGAGGCGGGCAGGATAAACAGATTTTCCGAGCGTTTGTCCTTGATCAGCGCCTGATTGAGGTTTGCTTCCCCATTGATGACGTTGACGAAGTCATACACCACGCGCCGCTCGCAGCCCATGATGAGATCCAGGTTTCTCAGACCGATGTCAAAGTCAATGACCACTGTCTTGTGACCACGCTGGGCTAAGCCGGTGCTCAGGGCCGCACTGGTTGTGGTCTTGCCAACGCCACCTTTACCCGATGTAACGACTATGATTCGCGCCATTCTCGCTTCCTTGTAACTCTATTTGATACGGTCTATTCGGAGTTGTTCATTGTCCAGCCGGACGTGTACCGGTTGCTGGATCAGGCCTGCCGGCAATGCATCGCTCAGCTGGAATGTGCCCGCGATGGAGAGCAGCTCGGCCTGTAATTGCTGGCAATAGATCCGGGCCTGGGTGTTTCCCCGGGCACCGGCAATGGCTCTGCCACGCAGGGTGCCATAAATATGAATGCTGTCATCGGCGAGCACTTCGGCTCCCGGACTGACGGACCCCAGCACCACCAGCGAGGTGCCGGCGGCGTAAATCTGCTGGCCGGAACGAACCGGTCCCACATGTACCTTGCTCGGGATCAAGGGGGCGGGTTCGGGCTCGGGAACTACCACAGGCGCGGCTGGCGCGGGGGCAGGCTCGGGTTCCGGTTCGCTCTTGCGACTCTTGCCCGAGGCCATCACGGCCAGTCCCACCGCCTTGGCGGCCGTCTTCATCTCTTCACTGCGCGCACCCGTGATGCCGACCAGCACAAACTCTTCGGACTCCACCAGCTCCTTGAGCTGTTCGAAATCGGGAATATGTTCCAGTCGGGAAACATTGATCACCAGCGGTGCGCAATTAAAAAAGTAGGGTGCCTGGGCCACTTTTTCGGCCAACAACTGACGGATCCGCTCAGGCTCGCCATCGCTGATATGCAACACAGAAATAGTGAAGGTGGTCCCTTTCAATTCGTTATCGCGCTCAACCATGAATCTTCCCCGAGGCAGAGATGCTAATCCGTTATTGTTATTCAATTCCTGATGTTATAGTTTGCCCCCATCAGAGGCAATAAACTCGTCGGATTATATCAATTTCCATGTTGTGTGCAGTCTATAAAAGTCGCAAAAAAGCCGAGACCTACCTTTTTGTTGAAAAAAGAGAGGATTTCTCACGCGTTCCCGAGCCACTGCTGAGTGCATTCGGGCGTCCCGAGCTGGTGCTGATGACCAAGCTGGATCCGGCCAAGCCCTTGGGGCTGGCTGATGTCGGCAAGGTGATGGCCGCGCTGACCAACCAGGGGTTCTACCTGCAGGTGCCGCCGCCTCCCGAGAATTTGCTGGAGCAGCACAAGGCCAGCCTGAAAAAACCATCCTGAATATCCAGCCCCGTGGTGCGTTCTGCCCAGCGGGGCTAATTCTTTGTGACTCTGCATGACGCATTCCGGCCCCGGTGAGGTGGCCTGCGATAATCCCGTGACAGGATCTGGCCAAATTAACTCCCCCCTTTGGTGATATTCACTTTTCGCTGTTTAAATAGAAAGTCAATCTGCTCCCAACACCATATCGTCAACCTTTGCTGGCGCTCACAAAAATAGCGAGTAGCGCGCACTCATATCCTCCATTCCAACGGCTATTGGCCCATTCATCGATTATTTTCAGCCTCTTCCTTGGGCGCTTTTTTGGCCTCCACTGCGCGATGAGTTATCCATCAAATGGGGCGCAAAGAGGGCGGTGATAACTGTGCTAGGTGATGCATCCGATCGGTTGAGTTGATATGGTGAACTCTTTTGAGACCGACAGCTTCATGGCATCCATCACCGTTTACTGTCCTCGTTGCAACTCTGACCACGTATATCGTCATGGGAAGACCCCTGCTGGCCATGTTCGCTATCGTTGCCCCGCCTGTCCGCACGTGTTTCAGCTCACCTATACCTATGAAGCCCGCAAGCCTGGTGTCAAAGACAAGATTGTTGATATGGCGTTCAACGGCTCAGGTGTTCGTGATACTGCTCGCGTCCTCAAGATTGGCATCAACACCGTCATACGCACCCTAAAAAACTCACCCCAAGGCAAGTAACCTCCGAAAAGGTGGTACTCGATGACGTGGCGCTTATCTGTGAACTGTCCCGTCCTGAATATGGTTTACACCTTTCCCCCCAATAAATGGAGAATCCGATGGGACAAGGTGTGAAACGAACACAGCGCGATTACTCGCTGACTTTTAAACTGGCGCTGGTCGAGCAGATTGAAAAAGGCGAGCTCACCTACAAACAGGCTCAGGTGCGTTATGGCATTCAGGGCCGCTCCACCGTTCTGGTATGGTTGCG
>NZ_JBFODS010000060.1:0-9041 GCF_040908445.1 Aeromonas sp. R10-2
GTGCTGGGCAAGCAAGGCACAGGTGCACTGGTCACCCTGGTGGAGCGCAAGAGCCGGCTCTATCTGGTCAAGCGGGTCGCGAGCAAACAGGCTGGGGTGGTGCGGGATGCGATAATCGAGATGTTAACGCCCTACATCGAGCAGGTGCATACCATCACCTTTGACAACGGCGGCGAGTTTGCCGAACACAAGGCGATAGAGGAAGCGCTGGGTGCCGAGACTTACTTTGCGCACCCTTACTCTTCGTGGGAGCGCGGTCTGAACGAGAACAGCAATGGGCTGTTGAGGCAGTTTATCCCAAAGGGAACAGACCTGAGAGAGGTCACGGACGAGGATGTCAGGAGAGCGGAGCAGTGGCTCAACCTACGACCTCGGAAATGTCTCGGATTCAGGCAGCCTGTCAAGGTATTCGAAGAGTACCGTCAGGCGGCATAGGCGAGTGTCGCACTTCGAAGTTGAATTCGCGAAGTAATTCATCATCATAGCTAGTGACGTAAAAGGAGAATACTCATGACTGACGAAATTGATGTGATAGCAAAAGAAGAAAGGAGGAAGGTAGATAAGGGAGAAACAGAAGAAATAATTAAAAAGTTTTCAATTTATGAGTATAGCGATTCCCTACTGAAAGCAGCTCAAAGAAATAGAACTTATGCCCATATTGCAGCTACGATAAGTAGAGGTCTTATGCTCAAAACATCTGAAATTGATGACTATAGACTTCATTTTATAAAATCTTTTGGGGTGAATCGGCGCCATTACCTGAAAAGAAGTCGGATTGTTTCGGGTGACGCTGATTTCTTTGAACGAATTTTTATGTTGCTTAGATATATTGGGACTATTCGAAAATACAGTTACTACCATTTACCTATGATTGGTCGGCGGATTTTTGAAATAAGTAATTTGGAAGATGAGCAGAGTGTTAGCAAGGCATTCGAATTAATAAAAGATAGAATGGTAAGTCAAAAGGATTTATTGCCTGTGTATAGTGCGGCACAGAAGAAAGAGATTAGAAAGATACTTAGAAAGCTAATTTTGTCAAATATTAATGCATTTATTTCAGATGAAGACTTTGGGAGGCGTTTCAATGTGCATCCTGCAGTGCCATACTTTATTAAAGCTATAAAGTTTCATAGACTGTCAATTGATGGTGATATTGATTTCAATGAATATTACTCAGATGATGTTATTGGTGGGTTGGTAAGCTTTCTTAACGTTGTCTTTGACTCGAACAGCTATAAAGAAAGTGTAAGGGTGAGAGTGTTTAATGTTGAGCAAAATATTAAATCCATCTTTGGCTACGTAAAAGAAAAAGAGGAAGGAAAAGCTCATTATGTGGTCAGATTTAGTTTGGGTTTCAAACCAGAGATAGAGAATATGTATGCTGAAGATGATGACATCCATATCGAGTCTAGTAATGTAGCTACACCGTCTGAAAAAAAAGACTTGGATAAAGATCCATTGAAAATGTCTTCCCAAACCGAAGGCTTCAAATACAAGCTAGAAGAGTTAGTCGATGGGCGGCGCAAGCTCTTTATAAACTGCTCGAGAAACCCATTATTTAGGCATGTGGATGGATATATTTGGAAGTTGGACTATTGCTCTATCAGAGGATACTACATGCATGTTTTTTTGTTTTTAGGTCGAGGCTGGGAGCATAAACTTGACATAAGAGAGACGATGGGGCAACTCTGGAAAAGCACTATCATAAAGGACGGTAAAGGGGATGTTTTTGCTTATCCTGGAGATAGGTATGAGTTTAATTTAATGGATGGTGACAATAGTTGCCATGCTTTATATGAAGAGTTAGAGGCTCTATTTAGGCAGGATATTTTAGCCCATGTAGACACAACCCGTTCAAATGGTAAAAAAGCACGTTCTTTTGGCAAGGGATCGCAACACAAGCCAGTAAGGAATAGATCTAAATATAAATTTTCGCAACAGCCTAAGGATTAAGATAAATCCACAAAATTGAGCCGTGGATTACTCACGCCAGCTAAAAAAACAAAATTCGCAACTTTTTGCGTTATACTTTCATGGCTTGAGCGAAGTATTGCTCGAATCTGTGCTTTCTGACATGCCAGAGGCGATAAGGGCGAGTATGCCAAGTGGCAAAGGGTCTATCAGGATCACCGGCAGCAGACCACCTGACAGGCAAGGCTAATGGCCAGGGAAGGCGCCGCATCAGCTTTGTGCTCATCAGGTGGCTGCGTAGCATAACGGAGCAGACAACAAGATGGCACTAAATAACTGATCCCAATAGTGCTACACCTTCGCTGTGCCATAGCCATTCCCCGGGAAAGGAGACACGGTATCCATGAAGTGTTTCACTCGGGCCAGCAGGTTTGCCATCCCTCTGCATTGATGATTGCGCGTGATGGTTTCATGTAACTTGTGCCATAGCCGTTCTATGTGATTAACCCAAGGGCTGTAAACTGGCTGGAACACCAGGCAGAACTTGGGATTCTTCTTCAACCATCGCTCGGTCTGTTTGCTTTTGTGAATGATGTAGTTATCGAGGATCAACGTGATGGTTTTGGCTCGTCGGTAGTGGTGGCGCCAGGGCGGGAGCATACTTCGTTTGTTTTTCGTCCATCAGGCGTACGACGTTAAAAATCTCGGAGAAAAATGATTTTTTCTGCTGAGTTATGAAATATAGCGCGCCATTTTTGAGTAAAAAACATTCAAAATCAAAGTATGCTCCCGCCCTGCCCTCTACCGGGCGCTGCGGGAAGAGGAATAGGGGGTGTTGCGGTATCGCTTGCTTGTGTAGACTGGGACTCTGCGATGATTTTTCTTTATTTTTCCATGGCATGGAGTGCTCAGTGGTGAAAGGAATGATGACATCGGGAACCCGTTTCCCCAGGAGCTGGCGTCCGCCTATTGTGGTGCAATGCCGACAGGATTCAGCCCGGCAGATGGCAAGCGACGCCCTGTGCGCTGACTGAGCCGACCAATGCCCGGCGCCCGAGGGGGCGCGTGTAATAACCTTGGATCTGGATCAGCACGGTGCGGAATCACAAGGTGTAGAGTAAAGGCTCTTTTCCAGGAGTGATCATGATGACCCCATCCTATTCCCGCATGACCAATCTGTTGTTCTGGAGCCTGCTGCTCGGCAGCCTGCTGGCCATCCTGGCGTTCGAGTTCGGACCCGAACGGCGGCTGGATATCCTGAGCCAGGCCGGCATAGCCGCTAGGGCCCAGGATGATCGCTCCCATGGGGGCCATTCGGTTACGACGCTGCTCGCCGCCGGCGACAAACCGGCCATCGACTGCAGGCTGCGTGCGGGCTACGCCTCACCCTTCTGTGAGCTGATCCTGACCCTGTCTGCCCCCGAGCGGGGCATGGATCTCTCCCATTTCGATGGCGTGCGGGTCAAGTTGCGGGTGGAAGGGGAGGCGCCGCAGAGCTGGCGCCTCTATCTGCGCAATTATGATCCCGCCTACTCGACAGTCGGGGACGAGACTTCCCACAAGTTCAACGAGGTGCTCTTTCGCCCCGATGATTACGGCCGCATCCAGGACGTCCCCCTCAAGGTGTTCGCCCCCAGCTCCTGGTGGGTGCAGCAGTACCGGATCCCGCTGGCGCAGCAGGGACCGGACCTGCACCATGTCTATGCCATCGAGCTTGCCACCGACGACAAGATGCAACCCGGGGACTACCGATTGACCCTGGATAAGCTGGAGTTCTATGGCCGCTGGGGCAAGCCGGGGGACTTCTACCGCCAGCTGCTGCTGGGCTGGCTGATATACGGGATATTCCAGTACCTGTGGATGGGGGACCGACTGCGCAAGGCCCGTGAGGCGCGGCTGGCGGCGGAGGCACTCAGCCAAAGCCTGTGCGAGCAGAACCGCCGTACCGAGGAAGAGGCCCGTTACGATCCCCTGACCGGAGCCCTCAACCGGCTCGGGGGCGAAAAGCTCTTGAGCGAACTGGGGGAGATGCCGCTCTCCTTCATCTATATCGACATCGATCACTTCAAGGGGGTCAACGACACCCACGGCCATCCCATGGGGGACGAGGTGCTCAAGCACATGGTGAGCGAGTTGCTGCGCCATTGTGACAGCCTGTGCCGCCTGGTGCGCTGGGGGGGAGAGGAGTTCGTGCTGGTCTGCCTCCATTACGACGAGGGACGGGCCACCGCCCTGGCCGAGCGGCTTAGGGGAGCGCTCGAGGTGCACCGGGGCTGGCCCCTCGGGCTCAGGATCACCGCCTCCTTCGGGGTGGCGGAGCGGAGCGGGGACGCCCTGGAGCTGGCCCTCAAGCGGGCCGACGAGGCGCTTTATCAGGCCAAGAAGCGGGGTCGCAACCGGGTCGAGGTGGGCTAGGGCGCAGGCCTGCCAACCGACCGAGAGCCTTGCCTTCGCGAAGGTGATTGCGGCTGGAGCACAGGCCCGCCAGCCGTTATGATGCGCCCCAGCCGGGGCTTGGCCCCTTTATTCATCTATCGAGGAGTATCTCCATGTCACAACACCTGGGCGCCTTGGCCCTGGTGGTGGCGCAGCTTTTCCAGCATGGCAATAAACAGCGATGAGTTTTTCTTGATCCCGCTGACGTAAAGTACCCTTCCGTTGCCTGCGTGGAGAACGCCTGCCAGATAATGCTTGGCATTCTGCCCCGGTGTGACAACCCGCTTTTGCTGCGCTCTGAACATCCAGTCGGCTCCTAATTTGGGATTGAGGTCTATATCGACTTCATCCTCATAAAACACCGGATTATCGGCATCACAGCGGGCCAGCGCGGCGTCGATATTCGCCATTTTTTCCTGATAGGCTGGGTCTTTTATCCGCAAGGTCGGCACGGGCCTGCGCCAGACAATGCCCATACGAGGTAACCATCGGCGGAGCGTGGAGGCTGCCACATTGAGCCCTGTTAACCGATTGATTTTTATAGCCAATAGTTCAGTACACCAACGGCTGCGCTGATAACCAAAATCTTGCGGAGAAAACTGCATGAGCAGCACCAGTAAGGTGACAATCTTGGCGATAGGTAAGACTGGGGCACGGCCAGCCGGTAAGGCTTCTAGCGCATCTATGCCTTCATCTCGATACCACCGAAGCCAACGACCGATGGTCGAGCGCGCAGCGCCGGTAAGGTGATGAACATCGGTGATCGTGCGTCCTTCATGTAACAGCAAGATGGCCATCAAGCGACGAGCATGTCCTTTATCACGGGTGGCATGGATGATTTTGTGAATGCGGCGCCGTTGTGGTCGTGGCAGAGGTGGTAGGATAGGCATCAACTCAGTCCTTTGGGTGTGGCTTGTTTTGTTTAGCGACTAATCAGATCGCACAAACTGGACTGAGTTCCCTTCCTCCGGTGATCTACTATTCGGAACAGCTATTTAGCTGTACAGGCTGGGTAAAAATACATGGAGGGTAAACCCGGTGTACCCTCCATAGGCACAGTCTACAAATCACTGAAGAAAGTGCTGTGCTCCCCTACCCCACTTGTAGATGCACAATATTGTCTGGCGGTTGTTCTGATGGGTTTAAAATCCCTCCCCACAACTCCAGCGCCATTTTTTGTTCCGGTAACCGAACCGTATGAACATAGTGAGCCATTACACCAGGTAGAGCATGGCCTAAAATTTGTTCCACGACATGAGGGGCAATCCCAGCCTCGTTTAGGCGGGTCGCCAAGCTCCTTCGCAGATCGTGCCATGTCCAAGGGGCGCTATGCCCGAGCCGCTTCCAAATCCCCCTTCCCCACTGACTTACCGCTTCTGGTCGCTTGAGTTCCCCTAGCAAGTATGGGGATGACTGTGCGGCGGCGGCTTTCAGCAAGGCGTCTATCGTCGGCCGAATAAAATCAGGTATTGGTCTCACGATTTTATTACCTGTTTTTGAGTTAGACGCAGGTACTGTCCATGTACCTTCGGCTAGATTCCATTCTTCGGGTGCTGATAGCCGAGCTTCTTGAGTTCTTGCACCGAACGACAATAGAATCTTGGCCAAATTTCCGTAGTAGCAATATGGACCTAGCTTCTCAGCCCAATCCCATAGTGTTCGCAGTTCTTCTAGCGTCAGAACCCTATCTCGCTTACTTGCTTTTTGCCCAACATCAGCGACGGTCAAGTCATCCAATGCATTACTCACTGCAAACTGTCTGACACGGCAAAACTTCAGAGCATGCTTACAGTTTTGGAAACAATACCCACTAGCCACAGGTGCTACCTTCGAGTATTCGTCAAAGACGCTCAACCAGTGACGAGTATCACAATCTGACAAAGGAAGATCTCCGATACGGGGATAGACCCACTTAGCAAATTGCTGGCGATGCTTCTCACTGTTCGACCTTTTCTTATCGGCGTGATGGCAGAGCCAATACTCGAGTGCATCTTTAACCGTGACAGGCTTAAGCCTTTCATCTTTCCCGATCCTAGTCATCAAGGCGGGATCATTGCCCTCTTCCAACCAAGCTCGACATTGCGCCGCCTTTTTCCTTGCCTCGGAAAGCGACAGCCCCCCCTCTTGGCCGGTATAGGATCCCAGAGTCAGATTTTTTGCCTTGCCTAAAATTCGATAGCGGTACACAAAGCTGACTTTTCCGCTATTCCTCCACAGAACAGATAGCCCATCTCTGTCTGCAACCTTTCTGGGTGTATCATCATCGTGACCACGCAGCATTGCTTTGAGTTTTGAATCTGAGATTGCCATTTTGAACCCACATTTGAACCCACACTTGTCTTATATATCCTAAGATGGCTTTAGACAAGAAAGGTAATTTTAAAGATAAAAATCAGATAGATAGACTACACTTGGGGGCGACATCAAACAGCATTAGACAGATAGTGTGATAATACGGCATGAACTGATTGCTGGCCTGATGCCGCGCAAGCGGAACAGGGCAAAGATGAAAGGCGCCGGGTAGCAATACCCGGCGCCTTTCTTTATGCTCCCCTTCCCACTTCCCCACTACAAGCGCTATGAACCGCACGCCCCTGCTGCTGATGGTACTGGTCACCCTGCTGGCCGCCGCCGGCTGGCTCTTCTCGAAAGAGGCGATCCGCGAACTGCCGCCCGCCGCCTTTATCGGCAGCCGCTTCCTGCTGGCCGCCCTGCTTTTGCTCCCCTTGGCCTGGCTGCGCGAGCCATCGCCGAGCCGAGCCCAGATGGTGCGAGCTGCCGGTTGTGGCACCCTGCTTGGCGCCAGCCTGTTGCTGTGGGTCACCGCCATCAGCCAGAGCGATGCGCTCGGCAGCGGCGCCTTTATCATGAGCGTCGCCACCCTGATGGCCCCGCTGGCTGCATGGGCAGCCTTTCTGGCCAAACCCGGCCGCCACTACTGGCTCACTCTGCCCATCGCTATCGCCGGTTTGCAGCTGCTCTCCAGCAGCACCCACTGGGGCGTGTCGCTCTCGCTGTTCTGGTTTCTGGCGGCGGCCACCACTCTCGGCATCCAGCTTGCCGTCCATCGCCACTTTGCCCAATCCATCGCCCCCACCTGGCTCACCTGCATCCAGCTGGCGATGACCGGTCTGCTCGGCACCCTGCTCTCCCTGCTGACCGAGCAGTGGCCCGAGGCTGGAGTCAGCCACGGCATCTGGGGCTGGTTTGCGGCGAGCGTCTTGATCGCCACCACCCTGCGCTACTGGCTGCTCACCCACGCCCTGAGCAAGATGACTACCGCTCACGCAGCCCTGATGATGCTGCTGGAACCGGTCTGGACCCTGATCCTGAGCACCCTCTTCTATAGCGAACCCCTCGGCGGCGCCAAACTGGCCGGTGCCGGACTGGTGCTCGGCGCCCTGGTGCTCTACCAACTACCCCTGCTGCTGCGCAGTGCCAAGCTAAAGCCCACCACCTGAGTAGCGATAGCGGGTACCACTGACTACATACAAAGACAAACGGGCCTGCGACTGCAGACCCGTTTTTATTGCTGGCTATCCATCCCTTGGCGCTGACAGAGGCACATCTGTAATGAGAGAAACTCAGAGGCGGGAGGCGAAATAGAGATTCACTAGCTTGATAAAGTTGCTCTTGCGTTTGTATTCGGTCGCCAGTGGCACACATCCGGCTGAACGGATTTAACGAAAAAAGATCTCATCAAAGTCCGGCTCTTCATCCCAGATGGCGTGCTGACGCGCGTCCCAGCGCTCGGCCAGATAGGGTTTGAGGGTTGCCAGGGTGGTGATGGTCGCCAGCTGTGCGTGCAACTGCTTGATATCGCGCTGCAGATAGTGCTGGTGCTCCTCGAACGCGAGATCGGTCTGCTTCTTCGAGCGCTGTTTAAACTTGTGCAAGATCGCCCCTTGCACTCCCTCCGGGCCACGGTAGAAGCAGAGCTCGAGCTCACGTTTTTTCTGCCAGAGTGCCGGATTGATGGCCGCCAGATTCTCTTCACTCAGCAGCTTGTCTGCCTCGGGCAGATGGTTGTGCGCCAGGTGCAGCAGAGTAAACATATCCCGCGTTTCCCACGCATGGCTGAGCTCGCCCATCAGTCGGGTCTTCTCTTCGCGTTTGACCGGGTCTTGCTCCCGATCTGGGTGCAGCGTCATCGCCAACTTGCGATAGAGCTGTTTAAGGCTTGAGCTATCGAGCAGTTGCTCAACTCTGGCGACCTCATCCGGATCGGCCATGTCATGATGATCCTGCCAACGTGCGAAAGCCTCGTCATTGGCAAAGGGGTCATCGCCACAGTCCGGCGCGTCATCGTCCCACTCATGCTTATCACCGCCCTGTTTTTGGGCCTGGGCTTGCATATAGTCACGCAACTTCTCGGGATTTCTGACCATCTCACGCAGCAGCTCGATATCATCGGGGCTCTCGCCAAACGCCTCTTGCAGCATGTCAGTGATAAAATCACAGCTCGCCTCGAGCTGATCATCATCGAGCTGGCTGACGCTGCCCGCTTGCACCGCCATATAGAGTGACTCCAGATCCAGCTCCCCGCGAAACGGGTTGGATTCAAGATACCCCATCAATTCATCAATCCAGCCATGGAGAATCTCGCGCTGCCACTGGGTAAAACTTTTGCGGGCGGTGAAACCGGCCAGCCGCTGGCAAAGCTGAAAAATCAGCCCACACTGCTCACGCTCCAG